>BNWK01000119.1 GCA_025998775.1 Alphaproteobacteria bacterium
TGTGGACTGTGGGCCGACACGTTTTTTGAGATGTATGGGTGTGACTACTTGGTTCCGTGGATTCTGATGGATGTGTGGATGTTTGTAGTGACGAGTGGAGTTGGAAAAATGACATGGCGTATAGGGGAATTGCTGCCGTTTTTTTTTTTCGTTTTGTATGCACTACCCCACCCCCCCTGTCCAAATTTCATTTTTTTTTTTTCGCTCTCGCTTTCAGCTGTATTTTCGTTCTCGAGGGTCGGAAGAAATCCCGGAATCTCCATACTTGCTGCATTATTGCGGTCACCGACTACTATACCGTCCCAACCCTTCACATAAACCTTCTTACCAAAAAATGTCTCTCCTGTCTCATGTTCTTCTGTATCAATAACGATACAAGGGACAGGGCTAGAGCCAGCACCCGAGGACAACTGAATAACGAAATCAGATGTAATAAGCTCATCAGCCAACGGTTCATATCCTGCTGTGAAGTACGTGCCCACATCGTAATAAAACAGGGACATCAGAAGGTTTTCACTACCATAGACAGCATAAATGTGACCAACATGCTCAGCACCGTCTCTATTGAGTATCCACGCACCAGTTGCCATTATGGCTTTATCAACGTTTCTAACTTCCATGTCCCTCAGGACCTTACCTATCTCTTTACAAGTTTGTGCCCTCTGGATACCGTTCAGGCTTATTATTGAAGAAACTAAATTTTAAATATGTCTTCGGTGTGTCCTCTATTCTAACCGTTATATTGTGCTGGTACAGTTCCCCACTCCCACTCACACTCCCACTCACACTCCCCGCCTTTAACCCCTTCATCATAAATTCAACAAGTGTCTCTTCCTTCTTTGTCAAAAAGCTCATTTTTCCCTCTCGGAAAAAAATTCTTAAGGACTCTCAGTGTCTATTGTCACTAGGTCTATATCAGGTTCCACAGGATCTGCATTACCACTCTCCAGTGGTGAGGGGAGTGATGACCCCCCAGACCCAGCACTTGTCACAGTACCACTTTCAAGCTCTCCAGGTCGAAGAGCAGGTGGCCCGTCAAGTTTTACGACAACATTTTCTGACCTACAATACTTTACCCATATTCTGATACTAATTTCTTCCATCTCGTCCAGTGCCGCATCTACCCACAGAGACTGTCCCCACTTACTCACAAGGCAATAATTATCGAAACCGTAATCGAAGGGTATTCCAACACTCCATTGAACTCCCTCTACTATAACACTTACGTCTCCTCCTACGGATACTGTTCCTACCAATTGTGGGGGAAAAAAATTCTCTACTTCCTTTCTATCATCATTATATGCAACAGTTCCTTCCCGTGTCCTGACGTAAACGGTAGCACCGAAATAGGTCTCCCCTGTTGGCTTTTGCGCTGTCAGCTTTGCCCCATGTTCATCAATCTCTACCTCTTCCTCCTCATCCTCTCCCTCTTTCTTCTCTCCATTTCTTCCATCATCTTCACCACTCCCACCACCCCCTCCACTTCCATCACTCCCATCACTCCCATCCCTTCCCACCGAAGCATGTAATATACTCAGCTGTTCGTGTATGTTCCCTATATGTCCATTTACTGTTTCCATGTGTCCCACCACAGTGTCTGCATGAGCCCTCAGATCATTTAAATGTCCAACTACTGTACCCATGTGCTCAGTTACAGTCTCCACATGGTCACTTAAAGACTGAAACGTATTCGGAGTTATGAGCCTATTACCCAAGAAAATACTCATCTATCTCTCCTTTTCGATTCAATGAAAAAAAACTAAAATTATCAGACATATAAATACATAAAATCAGTAAACATAGCCCTTTCCTTCTCTTTTTCATTTATTCCGTATGAGTCCTGACATAATCCCACTCTGTGTCCGTTGAAGACGATGAAGACGATGAAGATGTTGATGAAGAAGACGAGCTGTCCGAGGACTCCTCACTATGTTTCTCACTCCTTACTACCGGGACACTAACCCACACTGGCTGAATTTCATCAACCATTCCATCATCCTTTTCCGCTTCCCCTTCCCTTCCCTCATCTGCGACCATTTGCACTCCCCTTTGGATCAATACCGGCTCAGTCCTCAAATTTTCTCCATAAGTAATTGCCACTTCTGTCCTTTGTACTACCTCCGGCGTGGGGTAATATACCAAGTCATAGAATTCAACGGGGATACGATTATTAAACTGTGTCACTGTTTCCACAGCCTCAAAGCTCTGGACAGCCTTAGGGACACTCTCAGGGACAGTTTCCATTTCATTCACTTCTTTCTTTTTCCTCCTTCTCCAAACGACAGCGTAGCACAAAAAGAGAGAGACACACATGACCAGGGTAAAAAACAGAGTGACGGTAACAACGATTATATTATACAACTGAGCCAGGTTTCGATCTTCCGTAATGGACACGCCCTTAGGAGGTTCATTACGTTCCGTCGGAGAATGGGTCTCTTCTTCCTCCAGGACGTTTTTCTCTTCCTCTTCTGTTGTCCTTTCTTCTTCGAATGATTCTTCCTCTGTTGTCCCTTCTTCTTCGAATGATTCTTCCTCTGTTGTCCTTTCTTCTTCGAATGATTCCTCTTCCTCTTCTGTTGTCCTTTCTTCTTCGAATGATTCCTCTTCTTCTTCTGCTATCCTTTCTTCTTCGAATGGTTCTTCCTCTGTTGTCCTCTCCTCTTCTTCTTCGAATGGTTCCTCTTCCTCTGTTCTGTCCTCCTCTTCCTCTTCTGCTGTCCCGGCTTCCTCCTCTTTTGTCCTATCCTCTTCCTCTTCGAATGATTCCTCTTCCTCCTCTACTGTCCTTTCCTCTTCCTCTTCGAATGATTCCTCTTCTTCTTCCTCTTCCTCCTCTGCTGTCCTTTCCTCTTCCTCTTCGAATGATTCCTCTTCTTCTACTTGCTCCTCTGTTCCGTCCTCTTCTTCTTCTTCTTCGAATGATTCCTCTTCTTCTTGCTCCTCTGTTCCGTCCTCTTCTTCTTCTTCTTCCGTATCACTGTCACTGTCTGAGTCACTATCACTGTCACCATCTCCATCTGAATCACTGTCACTGTCCGATTCACTATCAGAGTCACTGTCTGAATTGAGACATTCATCCTCACTTTCATTAGTCTCATTAAAGACAAGCGGGCTGTCATGATTAACTGAACCCCACTCCTCGCATGGTGGGTTGTACCCTGTAATTTTACATCCCCAGGTGTATTTTACAACTTCACCCCAGGGGGTTTCTTTGTAGCATGCACACTTTGGATCTTCGAAACAGCCCTCTCTCTCTGTATGAGTCATCCTAACCCCATTTATCATCACGCCTAAGCCCCATTTATCATCGCAGCTCTCCCCACACTCTTCCCTCACACTATAAATCAAAACTAGAAGAAGACAGAACATATTAAGAGTCCTCCTAAACCCTGTTCCTTATATACCCTACCTACCATTACCAAGTTAGGGGTCAACACCCATGATTCACTACCGCCAATTTATGTATATAAAGACCAAGTTTTTTAAGACTTTCTCAAAATCTTTTTTTCAGAAAAAATGTCTTCATCTTCTTTTGATTACACACCTATGATTCAAGAACTAAAAGATGAACTTGCATCCTTGAAAAAGTCCGTTATGATGTCAGAAGAAAGGGCCAACATTGCAGAGGCTCACAACCATGGACTGGTCTCAGCGCTGACTGATCGTATTGAAGAACGCACCAACCAACTGACAAAGGAAATGTCCAACCTGGCAACCTTTACGACAAAACTCACTGGTGCACGTCTTGACACCTTTGCCGAAAACCTTGAAGACCTCAAAAAGCTCGTAGCCCAACACTGCGATGATCTCATTGCACACTTCGAACGCCTCAACATTCACGACGAACGTCTTCTCCATGTCGAAGCAAACTTCAAAGGAATCAACAAAATTCTTCCAGAAGTCCACGAGAACGAAGACCTTGATGATCACATCGTCACCACCATCGAAAGTTTTAGCGACCACTACCGAGAAAACTGCGAAGAGCGCATCACCAAAGCAACGGAGAAACTGGAGATAAAACTGACGGAGTTTATAGTGGACCTAAGAGACGATGTCGGAGAACTCGAAAACCAACAGGAAGCCTTAAAAAAAGACACCGACAGTGACTCCGACAGTGACTCAGGTAGTGACTCCGACAGTGACTCAGATGGTGACAGTGAGTTGGAAGCAGAGGAAGAATCATTCGA
>BNWK01000120.1 GCA_025998775.1 Alphaproteobacteria bacterium
TGTGAAAGACGTAGCAACCGATCGTTTTTTGCTACTTTTTTGTGCATTTTTATGTAATGCAAGCTCGTCGAACAAGCCTCCTAAATATTAACTAAACATATCTCTAAAATTTTATGAAACGCCCGTGGAATGAGTGGCCTTTTCTGAGAAAAATAATAAGAGTCACAAGGTTGCGAGAAGAAATTGGCATCGACAAAAAACCTTCCATAACAACAAGTTACTACGTTTCCAACGGAGAACTCGAGCCGAAAAAATACGCGAAATGCATTCGCGAACATTGGTTTATCGAAAATAAATTGCATCATACGAAAGATGCAACGTGCCTGGAAGATTTTACTGTAAAACGAGTGAATCCATGCATATTTTCCATATGCATCGACTTTGCGTTAAATATTATGAGGATCAACAACGAAAAAAATATCAGAAAAGCCTTATATTGCAATTCCATTGATTTCATGAGGTGCTTTGAAAGCTATCGGGAATCTTTAGGCCTCTAGGAAAAAGCCTTGTTTTCATGAGACCGCCACGCGAATGCGAGATGGTAAGGTTTCAATTAGGATTTTTTTCTGGTATACTGCCGTATATATATGCCGGACTAGCTCAGTTGGTAGAGCAATTGATTTGTAATCAGTAGGTCGTTGGTTCGATTCCGACGTCCGGCACCATTGAAATTTGAGGGAAAAACACTACTGAGCGTTATCCGTGGCATCTTACTTTCTCCATTTTTAACAACCATTTAACAACTTTTTTTGAAGTTGCCGTTGGCTTTAATTGCGCGCAATTGTTGGTATTTCGGTAATTAGATACCGTTACAGATAATTTTGGCATTATAAGTACATCCAAAAATGGCCTCTTTTATTTTTTTGAGAAAGGTTGTTAATTAGTTGTTAAAGGTAACCAAAGCAGAATATGGCGATGTGCTCCAATTTTGAGAGACTGAAGCACATACGTTGCCGCTCACAATGTGTTTAACAAAATATCGTTTTTATGCGTTCTCCTCTCTTTCTTTATTTCTTGCTTTTTTATTCTGCTTTCAAGCCATTCAATAGCTGCATCTAAGGTATATGCAACCTTGCCATTTATGGTAATACTATTTTTGATGCCATCGCCTCTACTATCTAAAGTTTGCATCGTTCTAACGGTAACCAAGCCAAAAGAAAATTTTGCAATGTCTTTTCTTAAAACAATTGGAGAATCCCATGCATCTTTTATTTTTGATAAGATATCGTTCATTACCATCTCATTTTTTTCTTGTTTATTTGACTCGTTGGTCACTTTTGTTCTCCATAATTTTTAAGAAAGTCTCGTATTTCGGTATCTACGTAAAACCGCATGCCTTCCCATGCATAATATTTTGGAAAGCGTGGGAATTTTGATATTTTTCGAAAATCGTCATCTGCGATACGATATTTGCGCATAATCTCAAATGAGTACAGCAATCTTTCGCCGGCTTCCCTTTCTTCCGAAACCTCTTCCAATGCTACTAAGACTGCCGTCATTTCATCAAAATCCACGCAAGCCTCACCATACTGATCGGCCCATACATCGCCGTGATCTTCTTTCCATTTCCATTCGTCGTTTTCTTCATCAAAATAGACGAGCTCCCCAATTGTTTTGCAGATGTTTTGCAGTTGATGAGGTATATTTTTTAAATTGATTTGCATACCCATTACTCTTCTCCTTTTTTATTCATCGATTCCATTTTTCGTATCCTTTCATCATTTACATTAGTAACTAGCATCGTATTTTGGGTGTAACGCCATTATTGGCAATTTTTCCGCGCTTTGGGAGGCGGATGTGAGAACAAAAAAGATTTTCTAAACACCATTTTAGAATCCAGAAAATTCTTTCGTCCTCTTTTCGAGTGACTTTTGACACGGGTTTGTGGGTTGATTTTCGAGGGGCTGACGGCGTGTTTTTGGTTTATCTTGCATTTTAGATACTTGGTCTTGTTGGTCTTGTGCTCGGTCTTAAAAATCGATGTTAATCCATTGATTTTATTGAACAAGACCAAAAGACCAAAAAGACCAGCGAAAAACAGTATGTTTATGAATTTAATTTTTTTCAGAAAAAACCAATTCAAAAAAGTTGACAAAAACTTTTCGTCAGAAACGTCATATATAAAAGAAACCAAAGGATAATATACTATTATACCTTCAGGTATACTCTCCTCCAAACTACATCCTATATAATATGTATCGCCTTGTAAACTGATTATTTTAAAATTTTCGAATATATTTTTTTTCATTATTTATGCCTCAAAGATTTTGCTGTTAATGATGTACATTCTTTGCTGTTTTCCATTGATATATGGACGTGAAGTAGCGCGGTAGCTGTTGCCATTTTCTTCTGACTCCATGATTCCGAGATTAACCAATAATCTTGTGACCGCTTTTAGTGGAATACCTTTTGCGATGGTGTTTTTGAAATATTCCGGAAACACGTAATAAACATCTTCTAAATCTCCGCATGCGTTTATTTGTTCTTCCACATATCCTGCTCGTTCACCGAAAAACGTATTGTCGAAAGTTTTGTGATTCACAATTCTCTGAAATCGAACTTGGGCATATGTTTCGAAGTAGCTTTTGACTTGCGCTAGCCATTGCTTTTCTTCTTGATTTCCGTAGCCGCCTTTGTCCTCGATCCAGTCATTGAAGCATCGCAAAGCAGCGTTCATAGCTTCGCCAACTGGCCATCCGGTAATTCCATATTTGGTAGCCAATTCGCCAGCGAATCCGAATGTAAAAAATATATCGAAAACTCTGTGGTCTTGTCCTTCTGCGCTAATTGGTAGATGATTTTCTTTGGCTTTTTCGAGTTCGATATCGAAGCGCCTTTTGATTGCGTTTTCTTTCATGAGCTCCTCAATAAATGTGTGCATTGGAGAACCGTAATATCGTCCAGTTGCTGTTTTTAGATGGTTGGTTAGTGCGTTGTAACTTGGAAAACCGTTGAGTCTTTCGAGTAGTCCTTTGCTATCTGGAGTTGGCCTTGCCGGAATCGTAAGCAAGCGAATGCCTTGTCCTGCGTGCATTTTTTTATTGGATTCCGCCATGTGCGTTGCCAGATCTTTTTCGCCGGAAGAAAGCAGCCCCAATCGCCAAATTTGTGTTTTTCGTACGGCACCATGTATATTTGCTCTGGTTTTTCCCATGCCGTTGGCCAACATATAAATGGCCTCGCCGATTTTCTTGGAATCCATCAAAGCGATTTCGTCCAAAATTAGCAGCATGTCGTTGTGAGTGACGGCCACGCCTTCGAGTCCGTTGTCGGTTGCTTTCCACGGCTTGATATATTTGTGGCTGCCGAAAACAGATGCCGCCACATACAATGTCGTGGTTTTTCCTTCAGAACTTTTTCCAACGAAATTCAAGCCGAAATTTTCTCTGTCACACGACTTCAGCAAAATGCTGGCAAAAGCGGAACTGATGGCGAGCACCAGTCTCGAATTGCCTTCACATGGTTTTGCAATGTGTTGCTTCCATTCTTCTACGGTGCCGCTTGTTTCCACGAAAGACTGATCGGCATCCGATTGATGTATGACTAATTCTTTTGGCGGTTTTCCGATAAAGCCGTTTTCGGTAATGAATCCGTTTTCATACCAACCGCTAACCTTTATGAATTTCGCAAAAACCGCCGGATCGCAATTATTGATGTATTCGTTCAGCATTAATTTTGCTCTGCCATTGGTAGATATTTTCAGTCCGTTTTTTAGAAGAAACTCTCTCATTTTATCTCCGTCCTTGGACAACCAACAGTTGAGAACGCGAAGACGGCGAACCTGTCCGCGACGCGTTTTGAACTCAAGTAATTTTCCGGTATTTTCTCCATCTGAATCTTCTGTTTGTGCGATGACTTTTACGTAGCCAGAAACAAAAACATATTTTTCGCTGCGTTCGTCATAGTAAAACAATTTATCTTCAGTAAGGCGGAAGCCGTCAAGCTCGCAATCGCAAACCGTGTTTTCTTGCTGACTTTTTTCGAAAATTTCTCTAACTTTTTCTGCACCTTCGAGAACGAACAAATCATTGAAATCGGTGGGTTTTTCTGAGTCGTTTTCAAACTCCGGAATTGCAATATTTGCATTGATATTAATTGCAGCTTCTTTTGCTTTGTTTAGG
>BNWK01000121.1 GCA_025998775.1 Alphaproteobacteria bacterium
GGAAGACGACGTGGCCGGTGATACTGATGAGGAGGAGGAAGACTCAGACTCAGAAGACAACGCGGACGAGGAAGAGGATTGTGAAGTGGCAGATGAAGAAGAAGAAGACAGTGAGGAGGACGAGAAAGACAACAATGTAGACGACGACGAACCCTTCGGACGTCGTTGGGCAAAGGCGGCCTTCCAGACAGGGAAGGGGAGATTCACGTAGCCTGCCGTCTTACTGGTCAGCTGAGCGTTCACAGTGGCCGCCCGTTCGAGAATGGCGAGACAGGGCGTGACAATGTGTGACACGAGTGAGTGTGAAGAGGGGTCTGTGCGAAGAGCATGGAGCATGATGGAGAGCGTGAGGTTGAACTTGTGCAGCCAGAGGCGCACCGACGGCGTGGGTGCCATGCACCAGTCGGCGAGGAAGGCTAGCTCAGTGCCCACAGTGAGACCCACGTCGATGGAGCGCGCGTGGGCGATGGTGAAGAAAACCTTTGTGCGGATGTGTGTGATGAGGAACGATGCGACGGACGAGCGCGAACGGGAGTGGGATGGTGCGGTGGGAGATGGCGGAGTGACGAGAGCAGCAGTAGAGGCAGCAGAAGCAGAACCAGTAGAAGCAGAAGATGAAGACGCAGAGCCTGGGTTTGGTGGAACAAGCAAGGACGGGAAAACGACAGAAGCTGTATCTTGTTTGTGCTTTACCACGCAATTGCTTAGTAACGAACCAGAAAGATAGCAGTATGGGGTTGCGTCGAAAGCGCATTCAATGAATTTGTGCGAAAAGGGCTTTATTTCGGCAGGCAATACAGAAAGCTTTCTCTCAGATGAGGGCTGAGCATTTGTTTTGGACGCAGAAGAAGACGAAGAAGACAAAGCAGTATCAGTAGAGGCATCTGTGTATGTCAGCGGTGGATTCTGAAGGAGCGAATAGCACAGTTTTTGGACACCATATGACGAATAAATCCCCAACTCCGGGATGTTGTAATGGGACCCAAAGCGAGATGAGGCCGTGAATGGCACGCTGTTGATGTTGGCGCCGAGCGGAAGAGGCGGATAAGGACCCGGAAGTATGGTCGGAAGCGGATAAACAGCTTTCACCCGGACAGGAGTGGATGAGGAGGAGGAGGCCGTGGGTATAACCGTGGACGAACTTGCTGCCGTGCGGCCGCTTTGTCTGAGAGGCACCTCAAGCAGACGCCGCGCCAGCGAGTCCCGCTCAGTCGCATAGTGGGGAGGGAGGGTGAGCACACCCGCCTCTTCAGCCACAAGAGCTGCAGGGGTCAGGTTGTTGCAGGACTCTAATCCCGCAGGATCGGCGGGGTTGGTGTGAGGAAGCAGAGAAGGGCCGGAGAGGAAGCTGTGAAGGTGAGTGGTGGGGGCGTTGAAGGGGAGAGCAGAGAGGACAGAGTCAGAGTTGAAGGCAAGGGAGGAGAGAGGCGAGGGAACGAGGAGGGCGCTTGAGGAGTAAGGGCTGTAGAGAGAGGTGGTGATGGTGGGAGGGAACGCAAAGAGCGATTTCTTTGTCTTGAGAGGCGAGAAGATGCTCGGGACTGTGGGGTATAGTGGAGTGAGCTGCTGCGACGCAGAAGGGGATTTTGCAAGCGCGAATGAAGAAGACGAGAAATCAAGCGAGGCCAATGGGTCTGGAAGAGGTAGCGGTCGAGTTAACGGGGCCGTCTGGTTAAGCGGCGAGTTTATGGCAAGCACGATGAAGGAGAACGAACCATCTTCGCACTGGAAAGCAAGCAGCAGCGGTGGATATGGTGTTGAAGCAGAAAAGAGGTTGAATGAGTATGGGTACGTCTGTGCAACGGCAGCAGTGGGTGTAGAACCGCCAGCTGCAGCACCTGCAGAAGTTGCGGTGGTGGTGGCGGCTGTGGTGGCAGCTGGAATGGGTGCTGGTTTTTGAACAGGTGTAGATGTCATTGCTGTTCCGAAACGATTTGAGAAAATCTCATTAATCCGGCGTGCTTTCATTTCAGCGACAACAGACTCGAAGGCTCCCACAGCAAGAGCAGAAGGATTCGGTGCATTTTCGATGCCTGTGCTTCTCACAGCTGCATCGTCGTCACTCTCTTCTGGGTTGGATGCAGCATTGTAATGGTCAATGTAGAGTGAATGCAGTGGAAGGCTGGATGATGAAGATGACGATGGTGATAAAGAAGAAGGAGACGAAGAGGGAGACGACGAGGAGGAGGAAGAGGAAGAGGCAGACGAGGACGAGGGTCCACTCGGTGCAACTGGAGATGACCCCCGATCTGGAAGTGGAAGTTTCGGCTTGGGAAGAGGGACAGGAGTGGACAGACCGATTGCAATCGCAGTGGCTACCGCTGCAGTTGCGGAAGAAGAAAATGACAGCACGTTTGAATTCTTCGCTGCGGGCAGCACATTATTTTCTTCAATGTACTTTGCCTTCATGTGGTGTGCAAATGACCCTGCCTGACGTGGAAGGCTCTCTGGCCCTTGGTTCTGCAGCTGGGCCGACAGGATCAACATGTCCGCATTTGGTACGGGTGGGAAGAGCGGAGAAACGGAGAAACTCTCAACGGGCGAGGAGAAGAGGTTTGACAGACCAAGCATGCGCGTGGACACGGTGTTGCAGCCTGGGTTTGCCGAAGCCGAAGAAGCGTCGGCTGAGGAAGAGGAAGCAGTAAGGGCAGAGGGGTCTGGCTGATGGGGACCTTGGATGGAAGTGATGGCAAGCTGTGTGGTTGACGCAACGAAGACAAGAGTGGTGCCGTACGCCTCCAAGGTGCGGACAGTGGGGGGTTTAGAGACATATTCCTTATTGGAGGAGGAAGACGAGCTGGAAGAAGTGGAGGAAGAGAACGGGAAGGTGGGGAACTTCTTTGTTGAGAGAGAAGGAGCAACATAGAGAGAGATAATGGACTCTACGTTACCCAGCAAGCCGTTGAGTGTGATGACAAAGAGGTAGTCCATCCCATACCCATATATAAAGCGGTCCGAGCCCTGTGAGGAGTTTGAGGACTGGAACTGCGCCATTGCCTGCGTGGGTGCCTGTCCCTGGGTTTGTTGTGTTATCTGAGCTTGTCTTGGAGACTGAGGCTGGTTCTGCCCCTGCACCTGCACCTGCACACTCAGGGTGCTGTAGGAGTGGCTGAGTCCCGAAGCTGCGACAAAGAAGGCCAGCGGCTGCAGTGCGTTGCTGCTGGCGTGCAGGAAGGGCTGGCCACCTCCGCCTCCGCCTCCGCCACTCCCACCGCTCCCGCCGCTGCTGCTGCTGGTGCCACCACTCGGCGTGCTTCCGCCTGGGCCCACGATGTTTACCATACGCGTGTCCGTCATGACCACCAACCACCCCGCACATGACCGTGCGCTGCGCTGTGTGGAGGTCGATGCACAGGTGTCCTCCACACCCATCGAGGGAGTCGGCTACAGCGAGACCAAAGACCGCATGAATACAACCTCCACACAGCAGCTATATAACCCATCAGCATCGCCACTACCACGCATCATCGACGTGCAGTGGGTACCGCAGGCGGTGCCCATGCTTGTGGTGACGTCGCCGGTGTGGGTGAAGGTCTTCCGCTTCGACACCACAGTCGTGCTGGAGTACTACCTCTTTCTCAAGCTGCCCTCGGGCAAGCGCACGTGGCAGCAGTCCATCGTGTCCTCCTGTGTCATCCCCTCGTCCGCGTCCAGGCTGGCCTCTTCGTCATCGTCATCGTCATCTTCATCTTCATCATCGCAATCGTCGCCGTCGTTGTCATCGGCCTCTCATCTGTACACGCCTGGATTCTCGATCATCATTGTGACAGGGAACGGAGACGTTTACCGCAAGTACATTACCGGAATGGACATGCTCGCACGACCGCTCATTATTCCCATCGATCCGACCTTCTCCCCCACATCATCCTCCCCGTCATCATCCTCCTCTTCCTCTCCCGACAACAATTACTCCCTCTCACTCTCCCTCTCCGACTCCTCGTCGTCCGCAGACACTCCCCGCGACCCTGCTCTCACCCCCGCCGCGTCCTCTTCCGAAGACATCGCGCGGCGCTTGCGCGAAGATGACAAACCTACAGACATCTTCTCTGAGACGCTCATCACATTCTCCACCATCATCGAACACCTCAACAGCTCGGACTCGCGTATGGTAAACAT
>BNWK01000122.1 GCA_025998775.1 Alphaproteobacteria bacterium
TGCTAAAGCCATTCATCAAATTCGAATACGTGGAACTTGGCACAAGGCCGAAATAACCAAAAAAACGAAAGATATTTTCAAAAAAATCAAAATAGACAGGTTAACTTGAAGCGGGGTTAGGGCTTAAACGTAGCTGACAAGACGTTGCCGTTGGGGTATGTCAATGTTCCAAGCCCTTCAGGAGCTTGTTTCTCATTTAAAGGCCCGGCATATACGGCACCTCCGCATGCCAGCGTTTTCTCTGCTATTCCAAAACTTGTTACTACCACCACGGCAGCGCAAGCAGCGATCAATTTATTTGTTTTCATTTTGAACTCCTCATTAATATAAAGACTGAGCATTTTGGAAACATCCAAAATGCCCCAGCCAAAAACAATATACCATGTTTTTTAATAAAAGTCAAGAGAAAAACATAAAATTGGTACGTGTTTATGTTTTCAGCGGTTAGGAGCTGCAAATTTAGAGAGTTTTCAATTAAATATAGTGTGTGATATAATGCCAACAAGTATTGAAATAGGAGAGTATTATGTTCTGTAGATATTGTGGATTGGATAGCAGTTACAAGAATGGTTTTGTCAAAGGAAAACAGAGATATAAATGCAAAAACTGCGGGAAGACTTTTCAAGAGAAAGATGGCAGAACAAAAGAGTCAACATTGGCCAAGCAGGCTCTTGCGATAGCCTTGTATACAATGTGTCGAGCATCATATAATTTTCTTGCTAAGAAGATTTTCAAATGTTCTCCAACAACGATAATGAACTGGATAAAAAAAGGAGCGAAGACTGCAAAGATACCTAAAATTTCAGACGATATTAAGGAGATAGAGTTTGATGAAATGTGGCATTTCCTAGAACGAAAAGAAAACCAAAAATGGATATTTAAAGCTGTTGATAGGGTAAAAAAAAAGACTGTCGCATGGGTTACAGGCAAGCACGATGTTGCAACATTCAAAAAACTCTACGACCAAGTAAAACATTTAAAAAAATGTAAATATTACACAGATGGCTGGAGTGGGCTTGCCAAAGTTTTACCTAAAAGGCACCATGTGATAGGCAAAGAGCTCGTGACGACGATAGAGCAAAACAACTCAAAAACCAGGCATTATCTAGGACGCATGATTCGACGAACCAAAATCGTGTCAAAAATGAATGAGATGCCAAACGCGTCCATGAAGTTGTTGTTTTCCTTATCTTTTGATTGAGCCTTGAGTCATATTGTGAAATTTTCTCTGCTATATTTGCCTGAAAACTCTCAAAAAAATATCAATTTATTAATGCTTGCATTTGCAATTGCGTTTTCTCTAATACCAATGATTATGCGAAATATAATTCCCCACGACATGATCGAAAATCTCTATTGGGGAAAGGAATTTCAGCTTGGATACGCCAAACATCCTCCATTATTTGCGTGGATTTCCTATGCGTTTTACAAGATGTGTTTTTCCATCCCGGAATCGTTGTATATTTTAACGCAATTGAATCTTCTGGTTGGACTGTATTTCATCTATAAAATTTCCGAAATCATTTTTTCTGAACAAACAAAGCGATGGGCATCCGTCCTGATATTTATGTGTTCCGTCTGCGCAGTATTTGGAAACGAGAAATTCAACGCAAGTACCATATTGATGTCGCTATTTCCCGCCATGTTTTACTATTTCACAAGAATGATGAAATACAAAAAGACTGGAGATGCGATAATTTTGGGAATTGTGGCAGCGCTGGCATTCATTGGAAAATATTTCGCTCTATTATACATTGGATGCGCTGGATTTTTTGTACTATGGAACGACGATGCAAGAAAATTATTAGAAACACGTCTGCCATATGTTGCAGTAGTCACATTTTTGATTGGCATCTCCTGGAATCTACATTGGCTATATCAAAACGACTTTGTAACCGTGAAATATGCGCTTGAAAAATCAATAAAAGCCAAGAAATCCTACGCATCTTCGATAAATTTCTTGGCAATGCAGTTTATATTTTTCTCGACATCTTTTTGGGCATTTGCATACGCCTACGAAGGAAAGATGAAATTTCTTCCGCAAAAAATAGAAGAATATTCGTGCGAAGAAAAATTCATTATGTTTATGACCATTGCTCCTAATGTCCTGATGTTCTTGGCATCCCTGCTATTCGGAATGAGAATAGGCAGTTTCTGGGGGACAAATATGCTAATGACCGTTGGAATATATCTGCTGCTAATAAACAAAGAAAAACTAGATCTACAAAAATTATTTATATTTACAAAGCGTATCTTAGTTTTCTTCGGAATAGTTTTATTTCTAAAATTAGGCGTAGCAAGATTGTTCCTAAGGGAATACGATCCGAGAAATGCGCTGAACATACGAAAAATAGCGCATTGCATCGAGAATGATTGGCACGGCAAGTTTGGAAATCAAAAAATACGCTACATAAAAACAGACAAAGCAACTACGGCTCTGCATACATATCTGAAAGATGATCCATCGTTCTATGATGTCGTTCACAATGATATATTTCATGTCTTCGAAAGATATCCGCTTGGTAAAAACGTCGTGGTAGCGTTTCTGGCCAATAAAAACAATGGAGAAGTAGAAAAATTTCGCAAAATCTATGACGGATGTATTCTGTTTGAAAATTCTCTTCCTTTAGTTGGAGACTATATTGTATACTATGCCTTTATTAGGGACCAACGTGACGGTGGTTCCGATGATAATAAAACGCCACAAAACTACTATTAGGGATTTTTATGATTGAAGATTTTATACTATTAGACGCTTTTAAACGCAAGCAGCTAATAACCGAACTGTCGATTTGCAGTGTGCTTATGGAGGACAAAGAATTCCCGTGGCTTCTGTTAATTCCCCGTAGACAAAATATTCGCCAGATGAATCAACTCAGCGAAAAAGATCGGATTCAGCTGATGGATGAAATCACAATGGCCTCCGATATAATGGAAAAATTATTTCCAACTGACATATTGAACGTAGCGGCAATTGGAAATAAAACTCCGCAGTTGCATGTACACATAATCTGCCGTCATAAAGATGATTCTCTATGGCCAGAAGTTGTGTGGGGACGAAAAATGAAAAAGCTCACGGACGAAGAGCAATTAATCCGTGCAGATTTGATCAGATCTAGTTTTGGGAATAGTTAGAGCATCCAAAATATGATAGATAAAAACGAAGTTGCAAACATCTTGAAATTTTAGCATAAAAGGAATGGAAATATGGAGAGCTCATTAGCAAAAAGGTTGAACAAAATTAGTAAAGTAGTAATTGCCAGCACTAATCACGGCAAAATCATTGAGATCAAAAATATGGATTTCTTTCGCGATATCGAGGTTCTTTCGGCTGCCGATGTAAATCTAGGAGATATAGAAGAAAATGGTGAGACCCTCGAGGAAAATGCTCTACTGAAGGCTAGATATTGTTACCAGCAGACAGGTATTCCTTCGTTAGCCGACGACACTGGCTTTTTTATCAATGCGCTCGATGGATTCCCAGGCATTCACTGTGGAAGGCTCGCTGGGCCATCTGGAAATCGTAATTTTAATATGGCCGCCAAGACCATAAGCGATAAACTCAGTGATGCAGATGATAGGAGTGCTCTATTTGCCTCCGCTATTGCGTTTGTTGCCGATGGAATAGAGCTGGTGTCAAAAGGTGAAATGCTCGGAACATTCATATATCCAGGAATTCCTGACGGCACAACATTGGATGGATTGGGATATAAGAATTATTTTATACCAGACGGCAAAGATATTACATGCGCTCAGGCTGATCCTGAAGATGAGAGCTTTTTTAAGCATAGACTAACAGCCGTGCAAAATTTAGTACGTGAGTTAATTGGATAGTCAACTACGAATCTGCGATATCTTACTATCCCGCAAGTTTTGAGAAAAAACGGAATCGATCGAGGATTTTCATCGGCAACTATATACTCATTTGAATTGAGATTATGGATTTTATTCAACTGGATCCCTACGTCGCTACGCTCCTCTGGATGCTGAGCTTGACCCACTACTTTTATTTGGTGATTTTTGAGCGTTTTTCTAACCTTTTTGTAGTATTATACCTGCTCAATTCTTTCCAATCGTTATCGTGAGCATCGAAAATTAATCAAAATCGTAAAA
>BNWK01000123.1 GCA_025998775.1 Alphaproteobacteria bacterium
TTTCGAGTACTGATAAATTTTTCATATTTACTCCACTAAAAAACATTGCCAAAAATTGATCATCAGAATTGTTACGTTGATTCACCAAAAGAGAAATGCGTTTCAAATCTCGATATAAAGCGCCACGAGATTTTCCGGTAATTTTTGATGTTTCCGTGATGGAGTGATTCATCAGCAACTTGCAGAGCGTTTTATATTGACTCGGCAAATAATCCATCAAGCAATTAAGCTCGGCGCAATGATCCTTCATCACGTTTTCATCAAAGTTATCGTTTTCGGCGTATTCTTTGAAACCGACAAATGGCCCACGTTTTGCACATGAAAAAGATCGCAATAAATTTGCCGCGCATCGTGCCAACACTTTTCTAATGTAATGCTCAAATTCACCAAGCTTTTCATCAAAATTATGCAGACACTTTATAGCTTCGCACATCAACTCCTGCTCTATGTCCTCAATTTCCATGGAGCGAAGCATGTTCGTGCGCTTTAGATTTCTTGCGAAAATCCGCACATTCAAAACTACTCTTTCGTCTATACCGTCGTATCGATTCATTCGACCAAACCCTAAAACCGATACCAGTATGGGGCTGGTGCAGATGAAGATCCATGACACTCAAAAATTATCTCCTGACACTTGCGAGGAAAATGCCCTTGAAAAATAAAGGCTTTTTTTTAAAAAGCTGACACTCAAAAACTATTTCCTGACACCCCTCTTAATCACCTTAAAATCAACGCGACTTTTTCTCCCAAAAAATAGCCATCTTCAGATGTACATTGAATGACTTTATCGCACACAGACTCACCATGCTTATCTATGATATTTTTTCTTATGCGACAGATGATTTGCCTGACCTGATCTTCATTTATGGTTTTTTCTTCTTCTTTTCCTAATTCATCAGCTATTTGATGCCATTTTAAGCCGACCTTTTTGTGGTTCAACACAGCATCTATTTTGTTTTTTAATAACATTTTGAAGACAAAGAGTTGCGATTCAGCTCCTTTGTTTATGATTTTTGCATTGTTTAGATGCATTCCATCGGTTCTAACTAAAATGAAAGACCATTCTTCTTCTCGTTTTTCAATCTCAGCTTCTCGATTTGCGATCTCCTGCTCTCGTTTTTTAAGTTCGTTTTCTCGTTTTTCAATCACTTGCGCTTGTTCGTCTGCATCTATTCTACTACAGATGTCAAGTAAAGCTTCCTTAACCCACGAAGGTAGACTCTTATCTTCTAGAGATATTTTTTTTAGACATATTCGATTCCTTTCATTAGCTACCGAAACAACAAAAAACACGTCAAACCATTCGACGTGTTGGCTTAAATTAATTTAAAAAATTAATAAAAGCTTAATGAAATAATAACGTATCTGATGGTGAGATGAATACATAAAACATAAAATTTTTAAAAAGCTTGCGAACGAAAAGCCTTTAAAACTCAAATATATATGTATGTGATGCTATCGATTGTGATTGTTGAATATCGCCGAAAACAGCATAGGTACTTCCTGACGTTTGAAACATGCGGGTCGGCGAGCCGCGTTATTTCGCTAGCGTCAGAAATTTTTCGAAAATGGTGGTAGATGTGTAAGAAAACGGATAATTCAGAGCGGCAATATGCGTTGGACTTAGATCTTGATGATATTTCCGAAGATGACGCCGGAAATGAAGGAGAATTGGAGTGTCTTAAGGCAGAATATGTGAAGGCCAAGCTGGAAACCGAAAAAGAACGTTGTAAATTTCTTGAAATTCGAGTGCAAACGGCTTTGGGCAAGCTAATTCCGGCCGATGAAGTGAAAAGCACAATGTTTGCGAAGGGACGAATCATTCGCGATGGCGTTCTGAATATTCCTGATCGTATCGCGCCTCTGCTGATAAATAAGTCTGACGCATCGGAAATTCACGGCATTTTGATGCGCGAACTACGCGATGTTCTAACGGAATTAAGTAGGGATGACCAAAATGGTTGATCTATCGTCATACAACGCAGGGTTGCGACCAGATTCCATTCTGAAAGTTTCGGATTGGGCAGATGAAAACCGTATTTTGTCGCAAACGGCATCGTCGGAGCCTGGAAAATTTCGCACTGATCGCACTCCATATTTAAAAGAAATAATGGACGCGCTTTCGCCATCGTCTCCAATTGAAAAGGTTGTTTTCATGAAAGGTGCGCAGGTTGGTGGAACTGAGGCAGGCAATAATTGGATCGGATACATCATCGATCAAGCTCCAGGGCCTATGCTTGTCGTTCAACCTACGGTTGAAATGGGAAAACGCTGGAGCAAAGGAAGGTTGGCTCCGTTACTTGAAGATTCTCCATGTTTGCGCAACAAAGTAAAAGATCCACGTTCGCGAGATTCCGGAAACACAGTTCAAAGCAAGGAATTTGCCGGCGGCATTGTTGTAGTGACCGGCGCAAATTCCGCTGTCGGTTTGCGTTCGATGCCTGTTCGATATTTATTTCTCGATGAAGTTGACGCGTATCCGCCAGATGCAGATTCAGAAGGCGATCCTTTAACTTTGGCCATTCAACGAACATCGACATTTGCTCGTAAAAAAATCTTCATCGTATCTACTCCAACAATTCAAGGGCTTAGCCGCATCGAAAGGGAATTTAAGGAAACGGATCAGCGGTATTATTTTGTGCCGTGTCCACATTGTGATTTTTTTCAGATCTTAAAATGGGAGAACATAAAATATGATTCAGATCCTCTTCAAGCTGTTTATGTTTGCGAACACTGCAAAAGAAATATTGAAAACCATCACAAAACTGAAATGCTCCGACGAGGAAGATGGGAATCAACGCAGCGAGACGCTGCCACAGAAGAACAATGTGAAGTTGAATCAACAGCAGCAATCTCAATCAAAAATCCGAGGGTAGTAGGGTTTCATTTGTCGAGTTTGTACTCGCCTGTTGGTTGGCTCAGCTGGGGAACGTGTGCACAGAATTACGAGCGCGCCAAAGATGACGACCAGCTACTCAAGGCTTGGACCAATACAACTCTTGGTTTGCCATGGGAAGAGAAAGGCTAAGCTCCAGACTGGGGAGTTTTGTTCGATCGACGTGAGCCATATCGCATTGGTTCGGTTCCAAACGGCGGTTATGTGCTTACGGCAGGTGTTGATGTGCAAAACGATCGTCTCGAAATTGAAATTGTCGCCTGGGGACCGCGCAAAGAAAGTTGGTCAGTGGATTATCGCATTATTTACGGCAGTCCATCCGAACAAAAAACTTGGGCGGGGTTGTCTCACATTCTACAAGAAGAATTTGAATCAGAAGATGGAACGCATCGCAAAATAAATATGATGGCCATCGATGCTGGATTTTCCACACAGGAAGTCTACGGATGGGTTCGCACCCAGTCGATTCACAATGTGATGGCCATAAAAGGTGTCGATAATTCTTTGGTTCCACTGAATGCGCCAACAAAAGTCGATGTAAATTTCCAAGGTAAGAAATTGAAGCACAGTATTCGGTTGTGGAAAATCGGAGTATCCATGATCAAGGGCGAAATTTACAACTCGCTGAAAAGTCGTAGAAATGAAGGCGCATGCCTGATGCACTTTCCTGAGTACAATGCCGAATATTTCAAGCAACTCACTGCGGAACAACTCGTAACAAAAATTGTAAAAGGATATCCAAAACGAGAATGGCAAAAAATCCGAGATAGAAACGAAGCTCTCGACTGCCGCGTATACGCTCGCGCCGCTGCAATTGCACTCGGCATCGATCGCTGGTCAGAAAGCAAATGGGAACAGCTGGCAGGAGCAAAAATACAAAAAACAGCTGTAGAAACTCCTATAAAAGAAAATCGCGTGGCACAAGTTGCTCAATTCTCAACTCAAAGACAAATGCAACCACAGCGTTCAAGAATAGTTAGAACGCCCATTCAGAAACGAAGTGCATCATGTAGCGAAACAATCCGATTTGCCACAAAGACCTCTCGAGGAGTTTTGAAGTTTAGCACTTTCCGCGGTCGATTGTTAAGTTTGTTTTCAATTTCC
>BNWK01000124.1 GCA_025998775.1 Alphaproteobacteria bacterium
TCCACCCCATGAAATTATGCTATAATATTCAGGTGGTTAACGTGGAAGCATGGAATGCAAAGTATAATATCTGAGTATTTTGGTAATTTGAATAGTGTAACATTGAACAATTTTCATCAAGTTATAAGCGGCATGCTGCACTCAGGCAGCAGCCGAGTGGCGTCGATTGCAAGGGAGATGAGTCAACAAAAATGGCCAACAATTCAAAGCCAACGAAAAACGTGTCAATCGCCTGCTGCAGGACGACGATTTTCAAATTAATGATAGTTTACATAGAAAATACATAAATCTTTTATTCGATTCACTTACAGAAAGAGGATTGCTAAAGGTTGGCGATAACATATTGATAAAAATAGATTTTACAACAGACACCGATGAGTTTTTGATGCTGATGGCTAGCGTAGATTTTGGCGGAAGATCCGTGCCATTGTATTTTTCGATGCGTTCCTATCCGAAAAGAAAAGGACAAAACGATCAGAAAAAAATGGAAAAAGCATTTTTGAAACAACTAAGGCATCTTTTGTCCAAGAAATACACATATATAATAGTAGCGGATCGCGGATTTGGAAACGATAGATTTGCCACTTTGTGTCTAGAGAATGACTTTGATTATGTACTAAGGAAATGTGATAATTTAAACATAGAGGTTGATGGCAACAAGTTGAATTTGAAGGATTTTTCCGGCGAAACTCGAAAGTTTAAAGCGTATGTTCCGGCATGAAAAAAAGAGGCGATTTTTGAAGCTAAGTCCAAAAACGATGGCGCCTGGTTTTTGTTTTTGTCACTATCTGACGATAAAAGCTTTTCAGAAATTTATGAAAAAAGATTCGGGATAGAAAAATGTTTTCAAGACCAAAAAAGCTTCGGATTTGATATTGAGAAAACGAAAATTAGAAAATACAACAGATTTAAAAGACTATATTTTTCAATGTGTTTGGCGCAATTGTTTGCTGTGCTGGTTGGAGAATATGTGCAAAACAACAATCATCCACTTAAAAAAATTTCATATTCTTGCGGACGTGCGATCAGCATTTTCAAGCTAGGATAGTTCGCATTCAAGTTGTTTTTTAAACAAGCAATTCGACTAATTGTTAAAAAAATCCATAGATTACAGAAAGGGGGGGCAAGCCCATGCGTCGCCGTTTCATCAGGCTTCAATACCTCGATGGCTCTCAGAACTGCTGCCCAAGCTACGAGATTCCGACTCGGGGCTCGTCGAGAACCTTCTTCTATCTGAACATTCCAGCCTTCCCTGGACGCACAGCAGCACATTCGAGTATCAATTTGTTTATTTTCATTTCTAACTCTATTAATAAAAAAAATTGTATTTTTAAATCACGATTTTTTGTACGAATCAATTGCATAGTTATAAAACAGAACAAGGAAAACCGCCATCCATAAAAAACAGGCGGCGGTTTTTATTTAAGAAAAATAAAACTATTACTTCAATTCTACTTTCGCCCCAGCTTCTTCTAGTTTTGCCTTGATTTTGTTGGCTTCATCCTTAGATACAGCCTCTTTTACCGCTGTTGGAGCTGATTCGACAAGGGTTTTGGCTTCGGTCAGGCCAAGTCCGGTAAGCTCTCTCACAACCTTAATGACGCCGATTTTCGATGGGCCAGCTTCAGAGAGAATGACATCGAATTCAGTTTTCTCTTCGACAGCAGCAACAGGAGCTGCAGCTGCGGCAACCGCTACAGGAGCTGCGGCAGAAACGCCCCACGCTTCTTCCAGCTTCTTGCTCAGCTCTGCAGCTTCAAGAACGGTTAACTTCGATAGCTCTTCTACCAAATTTTCTAGATTTGCACTCATATTTATCTCCAGTTTATTAACACAATTATTGTTTCTCAGAATAAGCACTTAAAACACGGGCAATCTGAGATGCCGGCGCCTGCAACAACGTGGCAATACGTCGTGCCGGTGTCCGAATAACAGCGATGACTCGTGCGCGTAGCTCGTCCATCGATGGCAACTTGGCCAACGTAACGACATCCGCCGCACTCAATAAATTACCGCTATATCCGCCGCACAGAATGACAATTTTGCCCTCGTTTTTCGAAGCATACTCATGTATTACCTTCGCAGAACCTGTAATGTTCTTGGAAAACACAAGTGCAGTTTGTCCACCCAGATGAGGAAGAACACACTCGAAAGAGGTATCCTTGACCGCAAGTCTTGCCAACGTGTTTTTGCAAACAAGATAGCTAGACTCAACATCCCTCAGTTGTTTCCTGAGCTGTTCTGTGCCAGAGACCGTCATTTTATTTTGATTAACCACGAAAATAGCTTCACTTTCGCAAAAGCTCTTTTTAATTCTCGCGATTACCTCAGGTTTTTTACCTTTTTCCACAGTAATCTCCACAAAAATAAATAAATTTAGAGGATATCAAAGACTAGAGAAACAAGAATTTAAAAATTCAGTCAATCTGCAACGGCATAATTAAGCTTGCGCACCGATGGTCTCCGATAGACTCAAAGAGGCTACTGCATGGCGAAAAAGAGCCATTTAAGCAGCAGCCCCTCTAAACGAAATTACGACATCAGAAAGTGAAGGCTTCGCTATTGTCCAATTTCAATCCAACGCCCATAGTACTAGAAATCGTAATGGATTTCAAGTACGATCCCTTCACACTGGCTGGTTTTGCTTTCACGACTGTCCCAACAAAAGCCTTGATATTTTCTTCGATCTTTTCCTTAGCGAAACTCAGTTTACAAAGCCCAGCATGTACGATTCCGGTTTTATCCAGTCGATACTCCACCTGACCCGCTTTAGAATTTCGGACGGCGCCAGCGACATTCGGAGTGACGGTACCTAGCTTTGGGTTTGGCATAAGCCCCTTAGGTCCCAGAACTTTTCCCAAACGACCTACAACCCCCATCATGTCTGGACTGGCTATGCAAACGTCGAACTCTATTGAACCGGAAGTGATTTTCTCGACGAGATCCTCTGCACCAACGAAATCAGCGCCCGCGGCTTTGGCATCATCGGCGGCAGTTCCTCTGGCGAACACGGCGACACGAACTTGCTTGCCAGTCCCCGCCGGCATGGAGACCATACCGCGAATATTCTGATCTGCATTTCTCGGATCAACATTCAAATTAATTGCGACTTCAATGGTTTCGTCGAACTTGCAGGAAGAATTTTCCTGTAGAAAAGAGACCGCATCCGACAAGCAATATGGTTTATCGGCATGAAGTTTTTCGGCAATTTTTCTATATCTTTTACCAGAACTAGCCATTACACAACCTCCAATCCCATGGAACGCGCAGATCCTAGTACCATCATTGTGGCACCATCGACATCAATTGCGTTCAAATCTTTCATCTTTTTCTCGGCGATTTCACTAGCCTGTGCCATTGTCACTTTTCCAACAGTGGCTCCACGTCCGGTAGTTGCCGATCCCTTCTTAACATTAGCCGCCTGCTTTAGAAAGAACGAAACTGGCGGCAACTTAATTATAAAGGAGAAAGTCCTATCTCCATAGGCGGTGATAACAACAGGCAAAGGGGTCCCAACCTCATAAGACTGGGTTTGCGCATTAAATGCCTTACAAAATTCCATAATATTTAGTCCCCTCTGTCCCAAAGCAGGACCAATTGGAGGAGACGGGTTCGCCTTTCCTGCAGGCACCTGCAGCTTAATATACCCAACAATCTTTTTAGCCATAAAACCTCTTCACACGAATTAGATTATTGCTTTTATCACATATGTGCTTATTTTGCAAGTACAGAGCGTGAGAACAACGTATTTTTTTGTGTGTACTACACAGAGTCACGAATTTCACGGGTAATCTTGGAGATTATTCGCAAAATTGATGGCCCTGTGCGTGTCCAAGTTCAGAAAGATATGAGACGGGCCAGACCGGCTGAAAATAGAGCGAGTATATATTTTTAGTTGCAAAGAAAGTGAAAGGTCTCCAGAATAGGTGAATATTTTAAATTAACCTTGAGGAGA
>BNWK01000125.1 GCA_025998775.1 Alphaproteobacteria bacterium
TCCTAATACTATCGAAAGTATATCATATCATAAAGACCATTCATAGCGAATCGCGTATAGAATGAGTCCAAATGGTATGGATCCCAGAATGTAAGCAAGCACGATGTATGCGGTATTTTCTAACATTTCAATATCCATTTCTTAAAAATGCTCTTGTATAGTACCACATTTGCTAGCAGTTCCTAATAACCGCTAATGATTCGATCGATCAATTGCTTTGTAGTCGGGATGAAGTTGTTTTCATAAAACGGATCTTCCGCAAATCTATAGGCAAGATGCCCGGCAAACATGAGATTCTCTTCTGGATCGCCATCATGCGCAACGCTTTGCAATGTCTTTTGTATACAGAAGCTGCGTGGATCAGGTATCTTCCCCGTCGTTCCATGTTGCTGACACCAGCTGCTAAATCTGCACATACTGAGGCAACAACAGCAGTTTTTTTGATCTTCCAGGATTTGCTTTTCCTGCTCCGGAGTTACAAATACGACTGTATTGTCGGGAGTTCGCATAGCCTTCGAGTAACCGTCTTTGATCCAGGTTTCCACATCTGCTCTGCGGGATTCATCCAGAAAAACCTCCTGGGAAAAAACACGAACGACAAAGGATGACTCTTCAACAATATTTACCTGTCTTTCCTGCCTTTTCAGCAGATCTTCGAGCATTCTTGTATTTACAGCAGACGAGTAAAATCCAGTTGGACTTAGCTGTGTCAGTCGAATATCGCCTCTTTTTAGCGACATTAGCTTCGGCTGCCACGATTTTACCACCGGACACTCAGTCGTCATCATGGAACGCGTCCCAAATTGGAATGCGACCAATCCCAGTTCCTTGTTGTCGATGTAGTCGCTCCATTCGGAAAGCCACCACACTCCACCTGCTATGATTATGGGAATATGCGGCAGATTGAACTCGTTCATTGTACGTCGCAGCGCAACCAATCTCAAATACGGATTCGACGGCTTCAGTGGATTCTCGGCGTTTGATAGCCCATTATGCCCACCGGCCAGCCACGGATCCTCGTAGACTACTCCACCAAGAAAATCCTGATGTTTTTTGAACGATCTTCGGAATAGAGCCGAAAACGCTCGGGCTGATGAAATTATGGGATAGTAGTAAACGCTAAATCTAGATGCCAATTCCGCCAAAGCATATGGCATACCAGCACCACAAACCACGCCGTGTATGCAATCTTTTGCTTCTTCGAGAACTCGTACCAATATTTCTTCGGAGGCGCCCATTTCCCAGAGAGCATTCATGTGAATGCGCCCTTTTCCATTGGAAATTTCTCTGGCAACTCTCGCTTGCGCAATTGCTCCTGATACGGCGTATTCTATCATTTCTCTTCGTCTATCCGTTCGGGATTTTGCGCGATATATCAGCGGAATAACGTTCCCGTATTCATCATAAGAATCGGCATTTACTGCAGAAAAAGTTCCGACGCAACCGGCAGCGGCCCATTCACCACTGGTATAACCATTGGAAACGGAAACTCCTTTACCTCCCTCAACCAAAGGCAGAACATCAGCTCCGGAAATCTTTTGCAATCCGAGGTGCACGCCAACTCCTATAAACAATATGTTGATCGGACTACTGCTATGCATTCAGAAGGAGAAAAGATCACAATGCAGTAGTCCCCGGACTATACGTCCGCCGATGATAATAGTATACCAATTATTATATGTAAATCGCCTTTTCACAAATGAAGCGTATCATAATTTCATATACATTCGAATTGAGAATACGGATTTTATTAACCGGATCCCTACGGTGCTTGCAGCACACACGCTATCCGATAAGCGCCCCCGGCGCAACCACTGATCCAGAGCCACGAAGGGGCGCAGGAGTCCTCTATTGGGCTCCCTCACGATTCTTTGTTGCTTCATTTTCCTTCCGTGCACGTACTTGAACTTCTGGTAGCAAGTCCTCAAATTTTTTTGCGCCACACTCGTTTTCGAGAAAACTAATATTTTTAGTTATAGCCTCAACAGTGGTCTCAGGGTCAAAGCGTGGTATACCGAGTTCTAAAACGTTTTTCGCACAATACATGTGGTCGAGAAGGGTGTTGGTGTAATCTGCAACACGATACCGAGCGCAGCACGTATAATCGTTAATGTCTGCGTGAAGAGCTTTCAGCTTTAATGTTATTCCGGGGCGTGCTGCAATATCGTTGTTAGCTGCAGTTGCCCAGAGACTAAATAATGCATAATTACTTACCACTTTATGGTCAAGAAAAAAATACATCAGTCCAAGTGCAGAGTCGGCTTCCTCTTCACGCGACCACCCGCGGAACCGGTTCATGGCAACCTGAATTGCATCCTCTAAAAAATGCTCCGGCTCATGGAGTCTACCAATTCTGAATGCGGTCTCTACTAAAGGCACGATAATGCGGGACAAGTCGGGGCTATACATATTTTTTCTTATATCCTTCGGCTGTATATGGGACCTTCTAAAATGAAGGTATACTTTATCCAGCAGATGCATTACATCGTCTATAGTCCCGATACGTAGTTCGAGATTCATTTTACTCTGTACAATGGGGTACAAAGCTCTCCCTGGATTGACTATATTGTCTGCAAGCCGCCTCTTGCGACTTTCTACGAAATAACTATGATCTTTCCACTGAAAATGCTCATCGCACGATCCAATCACCGTTCGAATGTTGGCAGTTCGGTCCCACATTACACCACAAAGCCTGAGAATGGTGTCTCTTTTCATTCCACTAAAACCGTTTTCAACATTATAATTTATAGCTTCTAGCGATGGAGACATCATAGCACCGCACAAACCAAGAGCGGCAATAACTTTAATTTTACTCATATTTTTCTCCTTAATTGTTAATCTAACATTTTCAACGCACCAGTACACAGTCCATTTTATAATTGTTGATTGAGTGGCTTTACTGCTAGCCCTGGATCCCTACGTCGCTACGCTCCTCTGGATGACGGAAAACACTAAAATTCTCGTCGTTCAGAGGGGCAAAGACCCGCAGGAATCCAGAAAAAACAAGCCATTTCTCTAATTTATCCGGACAGCAATTGCTAGATACGCATTAACAATTATAAAACTGACTGCGTACCAGTGCCTGAATCTTTTCTATATATACAACAAAACGAGGCAAATCACAATACTCTATTTTGTCTTTTTTGCAGTTGTTAGCTTATACAACATGGAATAATTATTGCAAATTTTCATCGCTTTTATCATTTTCCTCAGAGGCTAGTTGTCCATGTTCCAGCAATTTCTTATACCTCTTGATAGCTTTAGAGCGTTTTAGACGGCTCAGTCTATCAATGTAAACTTTTCCGTCCAGATGATCCAGTTCATGTTGGAGACAAACGGCAAGATATCCCTCCGCTTCATTTATAAAACACTTCTGGAAATTCTCGTCCAGATATTCCACCGATACCTTTGCGTGCCGTATCACTGTATCACGCAACATCGGAATCGACAGGCATCCTTCTGTGGATTCCATGAGCTCATCTGATTTCCATACGATTTTTGGGTTTATCATTTTATAAATGTCTCGCTCGTTGCGTAGATCGATCGCCACAATTTTCTTGGATATCCCGATTTGGGGAGCAACAAGTCCGGCACCGTCGAATTCGTATAAAATAGTAAACATGCCCTCAAACAATGCGACAGTTTCCATATCGCCTATCTCAACTTCTTTACACTTTTTGGACAAGACCGCGTTCGGATATATTACTAGTTCCATTTTTCCCCTATTTGTTGTCTATTATCATACGAAAATGCAATTCCTTCGTCTCATTTGGATTTAGCGTTAGGCGCCATGTAGGTTTATCAGACTTCTGCATTTCAAAATTTTCCTTAGAAACTCGCCAGGAGCCGTCCACATCAATCACCACAGAAATAGTGGCCTCGACGGACTTATCGTTTTTTACAACCACCCTAACCCAATTTTCAATACTTTTTTCGGATA
>BNWK01000126.1 GCA_025998775.1 Alphaproteobacteria bacterium
CAAGAACATTTTGATTCTGTCTTAGAAAGTGCAAGTTGCACATGTTTTTTGGAAAAAATAAAGTCATCATGTTCTTTAAAAATGATGGTGTGAAAAAATCTGTATTGTATAAATGATGGGATTTTTTTTTTTTATTCATTTCTCCTTTTTTCTTTCTTTTTCTTTTTATTTTATTTTATTTAATGATGTGGGAAGAGTGTCGAGCGCTTAGAAAAACACATTTTCCCCAAAAAAAATTTTTTTTTTTAATTTTCAAAAAAGAAGAGAGAGAGAGTAAATACAAGACATAGGTGTAGTGAATAAAAAAAAAACAAAGTTTCTCTTCCATTCATCATTTTTTCTGCATACCATACATCACCCCACTCTCACACACTGTTTTCCTTCTCCCCTCCTCATTTCGCATCTCCTCCTTCTTCTGTCATACGTTCATATATACATACACAACGTTTCCTTCCCTTCCTACGACTGTGCGGTCAATCACTCTATCAACATCTTTCAACTACATCTATTCCCTCCTCACGTTATTGCCGCTGCTGCCTACCTCCACCCTTTCTCTGTGTCGCCTATACAGTCAGCACACATCCCGAAGACTCAGCCCCCTCACAGGCGCGTTCAGTCTACTACATCCAGTGCCATCACAACTGAGGCTATCGCATGTTTGTTCCACACGACAGGATGCTCGGAAGACACAGTTGCGCAACCGTGTAAGAAGATACAAGGCCTGAAAATCAAGGGCAAGGGAAAAGGACAAAAAGGGAAGAAAAGGGAAGAAGAGCAAGAAAATCATAAAAACATGGAAGAACGAAGAAGAAATAGCAAAGGTAATCCAGCAGAAGAGGGAATAAGTTTTACAAACACACAGCAACAAGAACTCATAAAAAAAAAAAATTTTTTTTTTTTCATCTAAAACCAACACCATCCGGTAACCTGCCCCCTACCTTAACACATGCACTGGAGACAAACAAGCTATCAACACACCAAGACAAGTGAAAATCAGTGCGTGCCAAGGATCTACCATACTCAAAGGCAACACACAGCAAAGAAAAAGCAATAATGAACAGTGTAGTTCCAACCATGAAGCCTGGCAACGTAATAGAGGTGAGTAGTGAGTTACAAGCGAAGATGGAAGGAAAGAACAAGAAAAACACTCATAACACATACACTGTGATCATTCATCATATCGCAAGGACTCAGGCTGAAAAAAATAATACGTACATGATAGATAAGTAAACAAAACCATATAGAACGGACTAATTTTACTTCATATCTTCTACAGCTCCATCATCATAAAGGCAAGTACAACAACAATATCCTTTCCAATCAAAATTATAACATCGCATCACTTTTCTTTTGCATCAACAAGGAAGTCAGAGTCATCAATTTTCAATACATGGTGGCATGTCTACAAAAAAAATATAAGTAAATCAAATACATGTAAAACCTGGATGGCTAGGATTTCATAAAAGTTTCTCAATCACCACCACATTATACATGCTTAGTCTGAATACACAAAACTTATAAAATTGATTAAAACCTTTCCGTTTCATTTTCTTAATGGAGATTGCTTTAAAATTCACCTGAGAAGCTAAAAGTGAAAAAACCATCAGGTTTGATCCTGTCAGTTATGGTTTTTCAAACAATCACAACAAACAAAAACAATTCAAAACCGCCAACCATCAATTGTTTTGCTGTCCAATAAGCAAGATCTGACTTATTTGAGAATGGGAAAGAACTTGCTTTGTACAAACTTTGAGTAGTGAACTTGTTCAAAGTGAAGATTATGCCTTACAACAATAGCATGATGATGAAAAAAATACCAATGGGACATCAAAGCTGACCCTTCAGGGATCTCCATATCGTTGTAAGAATAATCTCAGTCCAACTGCCTGCCTGATGTTCTGTGCTGATGTAAACATTTCACCTTTTAAACACGCATCTCCGCCAAAAACTCCTCTGGGCAGCAACTCTGTAACACTATTCTGAGTATTTTGAAGCATAGATCTCAAAATCGACTTTCTGAAGCATAAAACATTTATGTTTGGATTTTTATTACTAAGTCCACGGTTTTAGAATCGTCTTCAGTTTTAGAACGACCCTAATTAGATCAGGTCACTGACAGACTCACTCTCGAGGGCTAACTAGCCAACCCTCCAAAGGGCATCAAAATTGGTTTCGACAAACTGAGTCCATTAATCAATGTTTTATAACATTGATTTTTATACCAGTGACTGGCGAGGCGAAGAATAAGATAGTGGAAAAATTTCCACATTTTTATTTTTAGTTAGTGCCCTTTAAGCCTTGGTAAGACAGTGCATAATAAATACAGGTCCGTTACAAGAGATCTTCACTTTATTCCAATCTCTGATTTATTTGCAATTTTTGCCGGTACCTTCCTTTAGTTTTTTGATTGCTTTTTTTTTTTTCATTTTACTTTTTCTAAATATTTTATGTAGGGGTTGTTGTCCCAAAAACTCTTCGAATTTGAGGTTGTTGGACTTGGACTTTAATTCTTCAACATTCGGAACAGTCTGAAAAAAATTTGTTGTTTGTACTTGATTTACTTTTAAAATTTACTTTCATGGTTATGTGTTTTTCTTTTTAGGTTGTGAATTTCATAAGGAAAGAAATTTATTATTGACAATCAATCTTCAGAAATCGATCTAATTAGCTTTTTTCTTTTTTTAAACCAGACTTCGATTCTTGCACTTGGAAATTTGATATCGAGAAAAGTATCTTACATTGCGTGTGGTTTGCATTACACTTGAAGCATGCTTTTTAACTTTCTGTTTTTTTGTTTGATTCAGAAGTTCAAACAAGCACATATTTCAGACACACCCTTTGATAATAAATCATCAACGACGAAAACCTTCACATATATCACAGTCTTTATTCTTCTTCTCCAACTCCATTGTTGTGGTGACTATACTATATTCATGGGTTCGCTTTTCAGTAAAAAAACGTCAGCTTCTTCCCCACCTCCGCAGTTTGTTATCCTGGATCCTCTTTTGAATACTCATACATTAAGTAGTGATGGAGAAAGCTGCATCAATGACTGTAATAACATTGTGGAAAATGGCAATGCGAGTAATAATAACAGTGACACTAATACTGACAATAGCGAATACCCTCGTCTTTCTCACTATGACAGAGCAAGATTACACACTCGTGTTCAGGGTTATTTTTTCAGGCATGTCAAATACAACCTTGCGTTCTTTTATGTGGATGATTATGGAGTGTTCTGTCTGGTCTGTAGAGAAATGCGCCGCACAGGGCATTCTTTGTATGTCACACGGGGAGCCAGAGGGTGGCGGAAGCAAGATCTCTGTGAACATTGCGATAGTGCTTTTCATTTGAGGAATTGTGACGCTTACTTTGAAAAATATCCAAATACACCAACCCATAAACGTAACTACCTTTCTGTTATCGCCTCCGCCTTGCTTTCTACACTTTCTGGACAAAAAAAGCCAATTACGTGTGTGATGAGCAGGATGTAGAGGGAGAAGGAGAGGAAGGAGAGGAAGAGGTAGTTGTTGTGGGCTTACAACAGGGATCCCATCTCTCCTCGTTATTGTCCTCATCTTCCTCTTCTTCATTCTCTTCGGCATCTTTCCCCTCCTCTGCTCCCTCTCCTTCTCTTTCTCCTTCTCCTTCTCCTTCATCCATTTCTCCCTCTACCTCAAATCCACCCGCACCACCACCGCCTCCACCACCTCCTCCTCCTTCGTCTTCCTCACCCACTTCTTCCTTCCATTCTATTCCTTCCAGTGACTCACTTCCCAGTAGATTGAAAGCTCAAACACCTATGCATCGTCTGGCATTTGCTCCTAAACATAATACTTCTTCTTCTTCTTCCTCTTCCTCCACCACCCCCATTTACAACTACATTACCTTC
>BNWK01000127.1:0-2500 GCA_025998775.1 Alphaproteobacteria bacterium
CTCCATCCTCTCCTGCTCTCTACCCGTCTACTTCCATTTCTGCTACCCCCCTTCCTCTTCCCTCGGCTCCAGGTTCCAGCTCTTCCTCTTCGGTGCCAACATCTATCACTCGTTGATGCGTCTCACAGTGTCGCGTCTCTCACTGTGGGAGCAGCAATTCATCATGTACACGCCCGTCCGTGACACGTACTCCTACGGTATGCGTGCGGCGAGGGTTGACCACCTTGGTAACGCAGTTGCTGATGCAGCAGCTGCGTTTTTTGGAGAGAGTGATGTTGGAAACACTGAAGATGTGGTTTCAATGCTGTTCTTTCCTTACACAAATGGAAGGGAAATGGAGGGCAGCATTGGGGGGAAATTGCAGTCTGCGGTGGGAAAGTGTAAAAGCGATTCATCTCAGAAAGCACAGACAGGTGGCATCGTTGCAGTGGATAACATGCACGGGGAAGTAGTTGAGCACAACCCGGCAGAGGAGGAAGCCTACGGCTTCTCTAGTCCTAACGGAAGAAGGAGAGACGACAATAAAGGATGCCTTGCCAAGTTCGTAGAAGGCCAACTGCAGTCTTCAGTCTCCAGCTGCGCTTCAAGTGCCGCTGCTTTTCCCATTGCAGCACCATCGGCATTAGCTGTGGCGGCTGCACCAGAAGGAGAAGTAGCATTTACCAATGCAGAGACGCTGCATATGCAAAAAACAGGCAGTACTGGGTCTCTTGAATGCGAGATGCCGTGCCGCCACTCGTCTCTGTCTTCTTCATCCACCTTCCCCTTGGCGGTTGCGCCGTCCCCTGCGGAGTTGCAGACGTCGCTCGTTAACTCTCAGCGGTACTCGCTCCGTCTGCCTGCGGCGCTGTCCCCCCCTGCGGGTGCGGGTTTGCAGACGTCGCTCGTTAGCCCTCAGCGGTTGTCTCTGCGTCGGTCTGCGGTTTCAGACTTTGTCTCCTTCTCCAAAGATTCATCGGCTACCTCATTATCAGCACTTGTGGGTAACCATAATGTGGGAGGAGGAGGAGGAGGTGGAGGAGGAGAAGGAAGAAGTTGTTGTAGCGGTGACATGACTTCCTGTTCTCGAAGTCTGGGCGGATCTGGTAGTGCAGGAAACGTGGGTCTGACGCATGGGAGACAGGGTCCGAGTCGGACAGATAGTTGTGGTATAATACTTACCTCAGGAAGGAGTCCCAGACACCGATATTCACAGACAGTAGGTGGACCCTTGCAGCATGGTATGTATGTATCTATTAAAGTATCCAAGTTTTTTTTTTGTGTGTGTGTGTTTTTTTCTTATTATTATTATTATTAGTCTGTATGAATATTAATTTTGGTGCCACTTGCTTTACTGGATCAGGCGGTTTCGACAACCCCTTTTCATTGATTTCCGCCCATGTTTCTCGGCCTGTCTCCCCTTTATCCATCATCCCAGTAGTCCCCGGACCATCTGCATCTGCTGCTGTCGGGAAACAACTTACACAGACTTACTCTGCGTACACCGCAAACGCGTCCAATACTTCCTCTCAATCCACGTTAAACGCCGGAACTGCTACGATGCCTGCCGCCTTCTCCTTTTTCTCAGGCGCGGGCGCATCAGTGGATGTGAGTGCCCCTTCTTCTTCTTCTTCTTCTTCTTTATCCTCCTCTTCTTCCACTCCTGCTGTATCTTCTTGTGCTTTTCCTCACTTTCCTTCGCACATCTCTTCACCTATGCAGCTTCACCCGCTCACTTCTCTAACGAACACAATTGCTGTATCTCCATCCTCTCTCTCTCTTCCCGTTTCTCAAACACACACACACCTGACCTCTTCTTCCTCATCTGCACTCACCTCCAACACCCATGATGCTTCTTCGCTTATTTCTCCCTCAAAACAGCCTTTAGTCCCTTTTGATGATAAATACCCCCTTTCTGTGAAGAAATCTCCAGGTGTCCTATCATCCGGACGACCAGAAGAATCGGAGCTTCTGCACCCTCCTGACCATCCTCCCTCTCTCTCCCATACTTTAACTCCCTCTCCTCCCTCCATGCTTCCTGCCTCCACAAGTAGTAGCAACAGTGGGTTGGCCCTTGCTTTTGTACACACACCAGAGGCACAGGGGAAGGGGAGTGGAGTAGTGTTTGTTCACACACCGAGGCACAGTGGAGCTTTAGAGATCAGTAAGGGTGCAAATTCTGGGACAGGCTTGATGGAGCATGCTTTGCCACCGCTTCCAGAGTATACGCAAGTCTTTATGACCCTTCCCAGCGCAGTAGGTATATCTATTGGCTGTTCTCATTGTTCGTTGATACAAAGCAATGGGTGTGTTGTGTCGTGTCGGTCAATGACATTGTCTATTATCTATTATCGTTGATTGACTCAATTACTGTTGCAGGTGTAAATCTACTGTCCTTCCGCGATGTGGCATACGAACTCGGTGGGATGATATACAGCACCATCAACATTCACCGTTCAAATGCCGTGGTAAAACTTCTGCACCAGTGCTTCAATAAATTGATAGAGGGTTTTTTTTGTTG
>BNWK01000128.1 GCA_025998775.1 Alphaproteobacteria bacterium
GTTGATGAGGGCTTCCTGGGTATTGATGAGGGCTTCCTGGGTATTGATGAGGGCTTCCCGGGTGCTGATGGGGGCTTCCTGGGTGCTGATGGGGGCTTCCTGGGTATTGATGAGGGCTTCCTGGGTGTTGATGAGTGGGAGACAGCGGAGGGTGGGAAGAGTGATGACGTGATGGCTCGTGTGGATGCTTGTGCGAGTCCAAGTGCTGGTGTGAGTGCAGATGATCATCGCTGTGTGGTGAAGCGCACGACCGAAGTGAACGTGAGTGCGATACGTGTTTTGGCTCGAATATGGAGCAGGAATAGGCTGCAGGTTTGAAATCATTCAAAAAAAAAAGAAAGAGAAGAAAGTCAAAAAAAAAAACAATAACAAGACAACTGTACGCAAATAAAACTATTACAAACCTATAAACAAACGCATAATTTCGAGCAATGATTTAGCGCGCGCATAATCAGGGGCACCATAAAGAAACCTAAGAGACACAATCAGCAAAAAAGAAAAAAAAAAAAACAATAATTTTAAGGTCAGTAGTTAGTAACAAAGAAAGACACCTCACCCAGGCGGTTGTGACGTATGTCTCAAGTGGAGAACCAACGATGAAAGGAATGATGACCGGCATTAGCGTCAGAATAAAGTTTTGTGTGGATGTGTAGTTACCCCTGTGAAAGAACGCATAGGTAATACATAAATACACACGGAAATACCGATCGCAAATACTTACAACGAGCTTACGTTCTTTCAATGACTTGCACATGCGCACAAAAATCCGTGCACGTACATACATACATACATACATACCAATCACACACACACACACGCACACACGCACACACACACACACAAACGAAACCTGGCGTAAAGCGTGAGGACGATGGCCAGTAGGGACAGCCCACGGCTCAGGGCGGCCATTGCCATCACCTGCGCCACCTCCCTCCCATCGTTAAAGCGTGTGATGATGATGTTGCGCTGGGAAAGAAGTGGAAACCCGTCCTCCATCACAAACATAGCGGAGGGGGAGAAGCTGGAGGAAGTTGAAATCATATTAGATGTGTAGGAGGAGGAGGAGGAGGAGGAGGCACCAACACGGGAAGAAGAGGATGGAGACATGGAGGAGAGGAAGTTCTTGAAAGCAACAGGGGTAGAGCCAACTACGAAATGTGTGGAGCTGATGTTTCTGTTAATGGATGCAAATGATAGTACGTCCGTGTTATGTTTGTTTTGGATGAGCTGTTTAACCTCTGTACCAAATACGAGGAAAAAAAGTAAAAAAAAAATCTTTCCAAAAATCTAACAAAATGAAAAAACGTGTGGAAAACGGAGTGAAATTATATATTCTGCTGCTTATGCTGTTGAACCGTTCCAAATTAACAGTCACATCCTTGGGAAGAACGTCCAACACTACCGAATCTCTGAAAGAATGATTGACCGAAATGAATGATTGTCATTTTCAATTTTCCCACAGTTTCAACAAAAAAAAAAAAAAAAAAACACACATACAGCATAGGCAAAAACCTGTCGAACAAAAAAAAATGCACAAAAACAAACAACATAGGCAAAAACCTGTCGAACTGCTGCTTTGGTTCCACAACAACAGCCACAAGGAGCAAAAAAGCATCCAATCGGTCACAAAGAGTGGGTAACAAAAGACACAACAGCGAAACAAAAGCACCCTGCGGATCATAGCAAGCGTAGCAATCTGAGGTTAAAAAAAAAAAAAAAAAGAAAAAAATAGTTAAGCATTCAAACACAACACACATAGATAAGCATGGTATGACAAATACAAACAAAAGACAATCGTAAAAACCAACAATCGGGGAGCACGAATAGGGTAGTAGCGCAAGACGTACGAGGATGTTGGTGGCAAGGTCTTCCGTGTGGGGGTGGAAAAGGGCGCGTGTGATGAGTGGTGCGATACCAACGAAGGGGAGTGTGTGGTCGTACGGGATAGAATGAATGAAGATGTCACGGACAGCCTGCGACGACGAAAGCAGTGAGCGAATCACCACCATGTAGTCGTTCAGAAAGAGAAGACCTGATACGAAGGAAGGAAAGGGGGAAAAACACAAATGAATGCAAAGAGACAGACACAACACCGAAATATGTGTAATTTATATGAAGTAAACAAATGGAAAATTAATCAACAATAAATACCCGTTCTAATGACGGGCACGAACGACGAAAAAAGGAAGGAGACACCCATCCACAATATGTCGGGGAGCTTCAGCACCAGTCCGGATGAGGCATTTTGAGCAAGAAGGGCGAGGTGTTTCAGGAAAACGCGCACAGATATGAATCCACCAGGAGGAGGAATCAACAGGGTTCTATAATAGAATTAAAAATTGTGTAAGAAAAATAATTATAAATACGTAGATATAGAGACAGGCTTTCACAAACAACGACAGCAGAACTACCGAGAACCTGAAAATTTCAAATGCAAGTGCCACAATGATAGACTCTGTTGGTGGGGGGTTAAGAACTGAAATCACCTAAAAAAAAATTATACAAACAAGAATAACAACTAATTATACAAAAAAATTATCACAGTAACTGATAATACAAAAAAATAAAAAACTGCAATGGAATTTTCGGCCTCTTTCAGTGATGATGCCTGTATAGCATACTTCAGTGCAAAATACGTCCACGACGTGCGAAACCGGGATGGCGTGAAACTGAAGTTAAAAAAGGGCAAAGAAACAACAGATAATTCCCAAACTAAGTAAGATAATAAAGCAAAACCGATGCGAACAAGCACGAATGATAAGGGGAATCAGAGTCATCGGCTTCAAGGACACAGACGGACTTCGCGTGGCTGTGAGAGGGAAGTAAAAAGCAATTCAGTAAAAAAAAACAATCAAAGAATAAAAAAAATGAAGGAACGGAATGAAGGAATGAAGGAAAGGAAAGGAAGGAATATATCAAACAGGCAGTGGAGACGGCAGATGGGCTAGACACCTGATGAGACATGTCAGTGATCGAGTTGATGATGGCAGCAGAGAAACGATGGGAAGAGTAGTTGGAGACGCTATTTACTTGCGAGGCCGAACGCATAAGCATATCGTACTGACACTCCCCATGCATGATGCATGTTAGCACATATCGCATTGTGCGTATAATGTTCTGTGTTCTGTTAGATAATGAAACGTACATATATAATATAACATAAAGAAATAATAAAACAATATAACAAAAAAAAAAAAAATAAATCAAATCAAATAAAAAAAGATACAAAACCTCCTCGTTGCGGCATTGACCCACACCTCAACTGTTTTGTACACTGTCCGTCTAAGCTTCTCCGACGAATAAGGAAGCAGATTCCTGCGCAGCAGCAAACTTTGCTTGCTACGAGTTGTTCCACCACGTGTTTTCCTCCTGGCTATGCTAGTACCACGAGATTTCATCGTGGCATTCGAGGCCTGCCGCTGCACTGAGATTTTTCGTGCATCAAATTTCCTTCCGTCCTCTTTAATCACGCTCGTCTCACACTCACACCACTTGTTCTTCTTCTTGCTTTCAGTCTTCCTGCGCCTGAACTGACGATTATGCGCCAGGATGTTTTCCTCGTCTACAAACAGCGCCGCAGAATCGAGAGACGACGAGGACGACGCGGACGATGGCCACTCTCCTCCTGACGTGGACGACGACGCCGACGACGACGACAAGTCGTCCGCCGAGGGTGTCGACGACGACCCCAACAGTGAGGACACGGGCGTGGACGCGGACGCAAACGCCGCCGACGATGCAATCGACGGCGAGGCTGAGCCGGGCGTGCCTGCACCGCCGCCGCCCGTGTTGGGCGTGGACGGCGAAGGCGGCGAGAAGGAACCTGCGCCGGGCGCGGGTCCGGGTGACAACGAGGTGGAGGAGTCGGAG
>BNWK01000129.1 GCA_025998775.1 Alphaproteobacteria bacterium
GTTTTTATCTGCCTCGTATTTGAGTAGATCGCCCAAGTTTTTGTTTTCTACGATAGCCATTTTCTTATCTCCCTATTTATTCAACCTAGCTTTTGCAGCAGAAATCACTGGATTTTCAGCTGTTTTTTCCTGATGATACACTGTGCTCATAATCTCACTGTCGTGATCTGCGATTGCATTTTGAGTACTCACTGATGCAAGCAATTTTTCTTTCACCTGATCAGGCGTTAATTGCTGTTCGATGAACTCAGCCATCTTATTTTCGGCATGAGCCAATTTGCAGAGTTTGGATATTTCCAAAACTTCTGCGCGATACGTTTCGATGTCTTCTGTCATATTTTTTCCTCCTCTATTGAAAACATTATTATGTCCAGCTTTAAGCTGGCGAACATCACAAACCTCATCTGCCAAACCAAGCGAAAGCGAATTCGCACCAAAATATGTCGCTGCTTGAGTAGCTTTGACCTGAGCCGATGAGACGTTTCTATTTCTTGCGACCATCGCAACAAACATTTCATAAAGACGATTAACTTCTTTTTGCAAATCGGAAATAGCATTATCCGAAAGAGGTTGATGTGGTGAAAGATCGTTCTTTTTATCGCCAGCGAAAATCGTCGTATATTTTATGCCTTCTTTTTTGTCGTATTCGCTGATGTCCAAATGTGTTGCGATAACTCCAATGCTTCCAATTCCAGAAGTGCGATTGACGAAAACTTTTGATGCGGCAGATGCAATTGCATATGCAGCCGAAAAAGCATGATCGTTTGCAATAGCATAAATCGGTTTTGCTTCTCGAGATTCATAAATGAAATCCACCAGATCAAAAAGTCCGCCAACTTCGCCTCCAGGACTATCGATGTCTAATAAAATAGAATTGACTTTTGAGTCTTCAAGAGCTGTTGCAACCAATTCGTGAATTTCATTATATGATGTCATTTCAAAAAAATGCGAGTCGAACTGACAATTTTTTGTAAGCAAACCATGAATCGGAATGATCGCAATACCACTATGTATATTGTATGCAATTTCTTTTTCCGCAGGAAACCAATCCATGCCGGAAATCATTTCCAGCGACTGCGGATCAATCATCAGTGGTTTATTGAGTATCTTCTGAATCATCGTTTTCCTCTTTTGTACTCTGTGAATCGAAAATTAGATTCATCTTTTTTGCGCGTTCGTTATCGGCTGCAATTTCTGCGTCTATTTCTTCGATATCATAGCCAAGTTCAGAAACAACTTCTGCGCGAGATTTGAATCCGCATCGAACTGCATTCATTTGAGCATTTTGTTCTTTCAATGGATCAACCCAGGCGAATCCCTGTGGAATCCATTTCACCAAAGAAAAAGTTGGATCATCTGGAACCTTTATCGCATCAGATAAAATCGCCAGTTCAATCCATTTGTTCCAAATTGGTCGACACAATTGAAACACGATTAAATTATGTTGCAGCGATGTGCACTTCCGACGGAACTCAACCAATCCTGCTCGAATCGATGAGTAATTTACATCGCTCAAATCGCCTGTAAGTTGTTCGTAGGTAATTCCCAAACCAACAGAAATAGCGCGAAGCTGTTGTTTTATAAAGACCTCGTATGTTCCGCCAACATCAGCTGGAGAAGAAAATTTTACATCCTCACCTGGATCCAAAAATTGCATCGTTCCTGGTTCAAGACCAGCAAATGCAGCTCCATGTCCATTGGCCTCACCTTCTCCGAAAACATTATCTTCAGGATCAAGTCGTGTTACGAATCCTGCAAACATTGCAGCGGTTTTCTTGCGTACCAATTCGGCATCTTCATATTGATCGAGGTCATGCAATTTCAGAAGAACATTACTCAGCCATGGTTCACCGCGAATTTGTCCAGGTCGCAGCGGCTTAAATATGTGAAGAATTTCCGATGCAGGAATACGGACGCTTTCGAGTAACTGAAAACTATTTTCTCCTGGATGTTCTTTATATAAATAGTAAGCAACACGTTTTCCGGTTTTATCGAATTCGATGCCTGACCTGATGATATTTCCGTTTGGTAATGCTTGGTCTTTTGATGAATCCAAATGTTCGGATTCTAGCACCTGCAATTTCAATGGAACCGTTGCGTTTTTCTTATCGATTTTCAAACGCACAAAACACTCTCCACACTCAATTACGCTTCTCAAAACCAACGATTGAAAGCCATAAAAATCGACAACTCCTGCACTGTCCGCTTCGTCGGTCCAACTCAACCATAAATCTTGAATTTTTCGCCGAAAATCCTGATCCTTTGCTTTGGATTGCGGCTTGATTCCAGTACCAATGCAATTCGAAACAATCGAATCAATGGCATTTGCAGCGTATGGATTTTTGCGAACTATGTCATGTGAGCGAGTCCGCAAAGTACTCAAACTCGAAGCCAAAAGTGTGTTGATGGACGAGCTCGACGGATACCAATTGCCAAGCCGTTTTCCATGTCCGGCTCCATCGTATGGTGTCGACGCTTTCTTTTTAAAGAGGTTGGTAAACGACTCAAATATTTTCATTTTAAGCCTTTTGTAGTTGTGAAGATAACACGGCGTTTGTTAGATTTCTCTGGATCTTCCAAACCAGCTTTGATGCGATTCCGAAAATTCAGTAGATCCTGCAAATCGACACTTGCGTATTGTATGCGAGTGTCTCCATACCAAACGGAAGTTACGCGCTTACCTAATTGCAAGTCGCTGATTGCTTTTTCTATCGATTCTAAATTCTGCTTGCTGTACATAATTTATTCCTCTCATATTTGTATATTTGAGATTTGAATGAAAAATGTTCGGTGATTTTAAAAATTATTTTTATATCAAACTACTTCTTACAATTTTTGGGCGTGGTGGTCGTATTTGTTTTTGGGCTGAAATTTGAGTGGTTTGCACCACATGATTTTCTTTTATCGGAGCTTCTGCTATTGTTTTTTGTATTTTTATTCCGGCCAGCTGTTCCCATTTGCTTTCAGACCAACGATCGATGCCAAGCGCAATGGCGGCAGCGCGAGCATAGACACGACAATCGAGAGCTTCGTTTCTATCTCTCGTTTTCTGCCATTCTCGTTTTGGATATCCCTTTACAATTTTAGTCACTAACTGCTCAGCTGTGAGTTGCTTGAAATATTCTGTGTTGTACTCAGGAAAATGGCAACGTGACGTTGCACCAATCGAATTTTCAGAGTCTTCATGTCTCATTTTTAGCAAATTATAAATTTCGCTTTTGATCATGGACACTCCAATTTTCCATAATCGAATGCCGTGTTTTATTTTTTTGCCTTTGAAATTCACATCGACTTTTGTTGGCGCATTCAATGGAGCTAGCGAATTATCGACGCCTTTGATCGCCATCACATTATGAATCGATTGAGTTCGAACCCACGCATAAACTTCTTGTGTTGAAAATCCAGTATCGATGGCCATCACCAACGTGACGTTGGATCCAAAAAATACCATCACGGCGCTGGTATGCACAAAACAACGCTAAAAATTATCGAGTCCAGCGTCACGCTGGCAGCCAGGAAATTCTTTGCTTTGAACCGTGTTTCCTGAATCGCGCGAACGTGGATCTTTTACTTTGTTGCGCAAACATTGAGAATCTTCAAGTAGCGGAGCAAAGCGACCTTTGCTCCAACGTTTTCCCATTTCAACCGTGGGTTGAACCACCAACATAGGCCCAGGAGCCTGATCGATAATATATCCGATCCAATTATTTCCAGCTTCGGTGCCTCCGATCTGCGAACCTTTCATGAAAACGACTTTTTCAATTGGCGATGATGGCGAAAGTGCATCCATTATTTCCTTTAAATATGGGGTGCGTTCCGTTCGAAATTTTCCTGGCTCCGACGATGCCACCTGCGACAAAATACGAT
>BNWK01000130.1 GCA_025998775.1 Alphaproteobacteria bacterium
ACTCCATATGCATGCTAATTAACCTGCATATAATATAACATAATCTAATGATAAGCGCAAGAATTATTATGATTTTTTTTATTTTTTTCCAAAAACTGGGTAACTTCGAGCGGGGTTAGGGTTTAAGGATGGGCACATAACCGTAATCACTCCTATAACTGTAAGAACAGCAGCCGGAGATGTCTATGCTGGAAGGCCCGATGGTCATGGACTTGGGCAGGGAAAGAAAGAGGTGAACGGCACGACGATCTATAAGGAAACCCAAAACCTAATTGGTGCGCACCCGACCGGGTTTGGAACAATAACATACGCGAACGGGGATCTCTTCGATGGCTTCTTCAGGAACGGACAACCGCTACATGGTAAAATGATACGTAACGGGGGAAACGAGGAAATAGTCGGACAAGGACCTGGTACACGCCCATTCCCCTGGAAGGATCAGTAAACAGCTAGAAATCGGCACTTCACGGGAGAGAATAGGTTCGGAAATACTCACAGCCCCTTCATCTGTCTAACATCGTCTTCGATGGCGCTGAGTTCGATGATGTTTTTCTCGTGCACTTCGAGTTCCCGGAATTTTCTGGCACTCACGAGTACCCTAGTTTCCAGTGATGCAACGGTGGAATTGTAGCTCTGAACGGCAGAATTGATGTTTCTGCCAAGACTAGATATGTGTTGCGTCATGTCAGACAGGCGCTTGTAGAGTTCCTGTCCCATTTTTATGATGGATCGTGCGTTTTCCGAAAGATTATCCTGGCGCCATCCGAGTGCTATGGTATGTAGTAAGGCAAGCAATATGGTTGGCGTTGCAATTATGACCCGCTCCTGCATGGCGAATTCTATCAGAGACGGATCGTTTTCCGTAGCAATGGAAAAGAAAATCTCGCCCGGCAGAAATAGCACGACGAATTCCGGTCCCGGCTGAAATTGTGTCCAATACCGCTTGCTTGCCAGTGTCGCAACATGAGACCGAATCTGTTTTGCGTGTTCCTTTAGCAATGTCTTTCTGGTTTTTTCGTCCTGAGTCTCGAGAGCTTCCAGATATGCGAATAGAGGCGCTTTGGCGTCTACCACTATGTGCTGATTTCCTGGCATCGATATTATCATGTCCGGACGAATCCGATCGCCATCACGATTTTCCGACGAAACTTGCTCCTTGAAATCGCAGTGCTCCATCATGCCGGCCAGCTCCACAACTCGACGCAGCTGCATTTCTCCCCAGCGACCTCTTACAGTCGGAGCCTTCAGCGCAGACACCAGATGATTCGTTTCAGTCTTTAGAGAATTTTGCGTAACTATCAGATCACCCACCTGCTGCTTCAAAGCCTCATAAGCTCCAACTCGGTTCTTTTCCAGCTCATTCAGCTTACCACCAACGTTTTCCAGAGCGGATTTTATCGGATTTACCAGATCGCTCATGGATTTAGTGCCGCCAGACAACTCTGCCTTAGTTTTCTCGTGAAATTGCTCGAAAACAGTCTTAGCAAGATCCAGGAACGTCTGATTATTTTTCGCTAGAGCGTCTGAACTTATGGCCTTAAACTCGTTGGAAAGCTTTTGCTCGGCGTTTTCCAGAAGTTTCACCTTTTCCAGAAGATTTCGCTTTTCCTGCTCCAGACTGGCCGATAGAAAAACGACTTTCTTTTCTAAATCCATTCTTTCTTCCAGAAGTGCATTATGACGAACGGATAAGTCGTTTAATTGCTCGCAACGTCCCTCCAATTTTACTTTTTCCAGCAGAAGATTCTGGTATAAAGCTTCAATGCCATTTAGGCTTTCATTTTTTGCAGATAGCTCTTTTATTCTGGTCCACTGGTGATAAATTACAAAGCCAGAGCATACGGCTACGGGTAATAGCAATAATTCGATCATATGATATTTTCCTACATGTTTTCGATCAAATGCGCCAACTGAGTTACAACGTCTTCCAGCAGCAATTTATCATTTCCTTCGGCGTATACTCTGATGATCGGCTCCGTACCAGACGGACGCACTATTAATCTGCCTTCACCGCGTAACTGCTTCTGGAAATCCTCAATGGATACCTGTACAATTTCGTTCTCAATAACCGATTTATCTTTCACTTTTACACTGCAACTTATGGACGGATACGGTTTGAAAATCCGTAATAGTTCAGCAATACTCTTCCTGGATTTTATGGAATATTCCAAAACCTTGAGGGCAGCAAACAGACCGTCTCCAGTAGGAAGATGATCTTTTATTATTATGTGTCCCGACGGCTCACCACCGATTTTTGCCTCAGAATTCCGCATATACTCCGATATATATTGATCCCCAACGTTTGTGCGCACCAAATGGATACCTTGGGATTCCAAGTATCGCTCGAAGGCAAAGTTGGCCATAATAGTAGATACGACCTCCTCGTTATACAACCCCTCGGCTTCAACCAAAATGGCCAATATGTAATCTCCATCGAGTATATTGCCGTAATTATCAGCGATGATTACGCGATCTCCGTCTCCGTCAAATGCTATGCCCAGATCCGCTTTATATTTTACAACCGCTTCGGAAATCGCCTTCGGATGAGCCGCTCCGCAGTCATCGTTTATGTTTGTACCGTCTGGCGCACAATTTATGAAAACAGCATCGAATCCTAAACTCTCAAAAATTTCAGGAGCTATTTTGTACAGAGAACCATTAGCTGCATCAATCACCAGTTTTACCTTTTGGGCCTCAGCTCTTTCGATCTGAAATGTTTTTCTGATTTTTTCGCAATATATCTTTATGCCATCTCCATCCAAATCACTTTTGCCTACCGCTTTTCCCAGAAGATTTTTGCATTTAAATCCTCCATCTATGAGGGATTCGATTTCCTCTTCTTCCGCGTCCGTTAATTTCGTGCCGTTTCCCTTAAATATTTTTATGCCATTGTCCGAAAAAACATTATGGGACGCAGAAATCATAATTCCCAGATGAGCAGGATATTTTGTCACATATCCAGCGAGAATCGGCGTTGGGATAATTCCCAGCAGCTTAACATTCGCCCCAAGAGAACAAAATTTCGCCGCCAGAGCGTGCTCAAATATACTGCAGGAAATGCGCGTATCTTTTCCTATAAAAATCATCGGTTTCATATATGTAAAATCGCAATACTTGTACATGAGCGCATCAGCAAAAGCAGCACAAACTTCAATTGTCATTGGATAGCTATTTGCTTCCCCTCTGATTCCATCTGTTCCAAATAATTTTTTCATGACAGACCTCAACAACCTCTCTCTATTGTATGGGATTATGGGGAAATATTAAATCTCTTTTTACGATTGCTGCGAAGTATCGTCAGAGCTTTTTAGTTCTCCCAGCAGAATGCTTGGCCTGCCTCATCATGCTCCGATGAAAGGCCCCAAATTTTGGGATCCTTCTGTAACTTTTTAACAACAAATTCAAAAGGTGTCAATCCTTTTAAATCTCTCATATCCAACCTCTGCTATTATATCATGATGTGACTGGACCAAACAGCCTCAAACTACAGTATTTCATTTGGCGCTGATACTGGAGTAATTTTTACTAATCCAATCTGATTTCTTTGCCGTCTGAGGATTTCAATCTTGAAATTAGACAGCACATACGTCTGCCCTACATCCGGTATTTTCCTCAATTCGTGCATGACGTAGCCGGCTATGGTGGCAGCATCATCTTCCGGAAGACTCCAATCGAACTGTCTATTTATATCACGAATGGGCGTTGATCCCTCTGCAATTATTCCGCCGTCAGGTTGTATACGCATACCGGAAGCGGTGTTATCGTCGTATTCGTCAATAATTTCTCCAACGATTTCCTCCAGAATGTCTTCC
>BNWK01000131.1 GCA_025998775.1 Alphaproteobacteria bacterium
CCAAGCTTTTCATCAAAATTATGCAGACACTTTATGGCTTCGCACATCAACTCCTGCTCTATGTCTTCGATTTCCATGGAGCGAAGCATGTTTGTGCGCTTTAGATTTCTTGCGAAAATCCGCACATTCAAAACTACTCTTTCGTCTATGCCGTCGTATCGATTCATTCGATCCAATCCTAAAACCGATACCAGTATGGAACAGATGAAAGAGAAAGTAGGTAGTGCAACGAAAAATGTCGTCATATGAGCGTAACTGGGAAGGCCTGGAAATGAGCATACACTTATCTCCAAAATCATATGAAAAAAAATGTCGTCATATCACCTCAAAATTTCTTAAAAAATACACTGCTATTTAGTCGGTACCCTTTCCATTTTTCAGACTCTATTATTGAGTTAGTTTTTTAATGCTTATGAGCTGCTTTTATAGAAACGCGTATGTAGTAAATTGCTGAACGAATCTGCTTTTCATCATTCTCAAAAATGTTTTGAGATTTCAATATCGAACTAATTTGAGAAATTGAAATATACTTCGACTCTCCAGTAAAGAGTTCTTCTGCGCTTAACTTGATGAGGATTTTTAAAATCGCAAACTGCAATTCGGCTTTCTTATCTACGATTTTAGCATCATTAAGATAAAAGCCATCTATTCTAACTGAAATGAAAAGCCGCTCATTTTCTGGTTTTTCAACCTCTTGTGCTTTTTTATACGCATCTATTTTGCCACAGATGTAAAGTAGCGCCATCTTTATCCAAGACAGCAGACACTTATCTTCTAGAGATATTTTTTTTAGACATATTCGATTCCTTTCATTAGCTACCGAAACAACAAAAAACACGTCAAACCATTCGACGCATTGACTTAAATTAATTTAAAAAATTAATAAAAGCTTAATAAAGCATAGCGTATGAGATGGATACACAAAACATAAAATTTTCAAAAAGTATGCGAACAAAAAGTCTTTAAAACTCAAATATATATATGTGCGAGAAAGGTTGTGGATTATGAAGATATTTACGTCGGATGTTAGCAAAAATCAGCATAGGTACTTCCTGACGTTTGAAACATGCGGGTCAGCGAGCCGCGTTATTTCGCTAGCGTCAGAAACTTTTCGAAAATGGTGGTAGATGTGTAAGAAAGCGGATAATTCAGAGCGGCAATGTGCTTTGGACTTAGATCTTGATGATATTTCCGAAGATGACACCGGAAATGAAGGAGAATTGGAGTGTCTTAAGGCAGAATATGTGAAGGCAAAGCTAGAAACCGAAAAAGAACGTTGTAAATTTCTTGAAATCCGCGTGCAAACGGCTTTGGGCAAGCTAATTCCGGCAGATGAAGTGAAAAGCGCAATGTTTGCGAAGGGGCGTATCATTCGCGATGGCATTCTGAATATTCCTGATCGTATCGCGCCTCTGCTGATAAATAAGTCTGACGCATCGGAAATTCACGGCATTTTGATGCGCGAACTACGCGATGTTCTAACGGAATTAAGTAGGGATGACCAAAATGGTTGATCTATCGTCATACAACGCAGGGTTGCAGCCTGATTCCATTTTGAAAGTTTCGGATTGGGCAGACGAGCATCGTATTTTGTCGCAAACGGCATCGTCGGAGCCTGGAAAATTTCGCACTGATCGCACTCCATATTTAAAAGAAATAATGGATGCATTGTCGCCATCGTCTCCAATTGAAAAGGTTGTTTTCATGAAAGGTGCACAGGTTGGTGGAACTGAAGCTGGTAATAACTGGATCGGACACATCATTGATCAGGCTCCAGGGCCCATGCTTGTCGTTCAACCCACGGTTGAAATGGGGAAGCGCTGGAGCAAAGGAAGGTTGGCTCCATTACTTGAGGATTCTCCATGTTTGCGCGACAAAGTAAAAGATCCACGTTCGCGCGATTCCGGAAACACAGTCCAAAGCAAGGAATTCGCTGGTGGCATTGTCGTAGTTACTGGAGCAAATTCCGCTGTCGGTCTGCGTTCGATGCCTGTTCGATATTTATTTTTGGACGAAGTTGATGCGTATCCGCCGGACGCAGATTCAGAAGGTGATCCGTTAACATTGGCTATTCAACGAACATCAACATTTGCTAGAAAAAAAATCTTCATCGTATCAACGCCAACAATTCAAGGACTTAGCCGCATTGAAAGGGAATTTAAAGAGACGGATCAGCGCTATTATTTTGTGCCATGTCCGCATTGTGATTTTTTTCAGATCTTAAAATGGGAGAACATAAAATATGATTCAGATCCTCTTCAAGCTGTTTATGTTTGCGAACACTGCAAAAGAGATATTGAAAACCATCACAAAACTGAAATGCTCCGACGAGGAAGATGGCAATCCATACGACGTGACGCTGCACACGAAAACTGCGACGAAGCAGGCTCCAATGGAGGAGACAAAAAAACAAATGCCAAAGTAGTAGGGTTTCATTTGTCGAGTTTGTACTCACCTGTCGGTTGGCTCAGCTGGGGAACGTGCGCACAAAATTACGAGCGTGCCAAAGACGACGACCAGCTATTCAAGGCTTGGACCAATACAACTCTTGGTTTGCCCTGGGAAGAGAAAGGAGACGCGCCAGATTGGGGAGTTTTGTTCGATCGACGTGAGCCGTATCGCATTGGTTCAGTTCCAAATGGCGGTTATGTGCTCACAGCTGGAGTCGATGTGCAAAACGATCGTCTCGAAATTGAAATCGTCGCTTGGGGACCGCGCAAGGAAAGTTGGTCAGTGGATTATCGCATTATTTACGGCAGTCCGTCCGAGCAAAAAACTTGGGCGGGACTGTCTCACATTCTACAAGAGGAATTTGAATCAGAAGATGGAACGCATCGCAAAATAAATATGATGGCCATCGATGCTGGATTTTCAACGCAGGAAGTCTATGGCTGGGTTCGAACTCAGTCGATTCATAATGTGATGGCCATAAAAGGTGTCGATAATTCTTTGGTTCCACTGAATGCGCCAACAAAAGTCGATGTGAATTTCCAAGGTAAAAAATTGAAGCATAGTATTCGGTTGTGGAAAATCGGAGTATCCATGATCAAAGGCGAAATTTACAACTCGCTGAAAAGTCGTAGAAATGAAGGCGCATGCCTGATGCACTTTCCTGAGTACAATGCCGAATATTTCAAGCAACTTACTGCCGAACAACTTGTGACCAAAATTGTAAAAGGATATCCAAAGCGCGAATGGCAAAAAACACGCGACAGAAACGAAGCTCTCGACTGCCGCGTATACGCTCGCGCCGCAGCAATTGCGCTTGGCATTGATCGCTGGTCTGAAAGCAAATGGGAACAGCTGGCCGGAGCAAAAATACAAAAAACAGCTGTAGAAACTCCAATAAAAGAAAATCGTGTGGCACAAGTTGCTCAATTCTCAACTCAAAGACAAATGCAACCACAGCGTTCAAGAATAGTCAGAAGTAGCTTGATGTAAAAAAGGAGTAAGAAATGAGCAAAGAATGCGGAATGAAAGTTGCAAAAGAATTGGCTGACAGGGCACGAAAGCTTTGCGATGCTATCAAAAGCGTCATTAATCCAAAATCTGGAGAATATAAATTTGAAACGTTGCGTGATGGAGCGCTGAAGGAACTTGGCAATGTTTCGGTAGACGAATTGTGTTCCATATATGCGCAAATTATCACGTATATAAAATTTATGGAGTTTGTTAATGCAAGAAATAATGAAAAATGTCGGTGACGATTTTTCGGCGCTATATGCAATTCATTCCTATGATCTTGGATCCGCCATAAAACAAATTGACGACGTG
>BNWK01000132.1 GCA_025998775.1 Alphaproteobacteria bacterium
GCCAAAGCTATTTATCAACTCAAAATCAACGGTCTCTGGCATCGATCCGAAATGACAAAAAAAACTCAAGGAATCTTTAAGAAAATTGACGTAGGCGACCTAACTTGATGCGGAGTTAGGGATTAATGTGTCCTCAATTCCATGGCCTGAAAAACTGAGGACACATTAGACGATTTAGTTACACAGGATCCTTAATCATTATATGTCACGCCCAAGCGCTCTTCCACATCATGTTTGGTAGAAACAAAAACAGCAGCTGCAGGATTAAATCCACCAGTTATAGAGCGGTTTCTAATAGATACCGTTGCAGGAGTAGTAGCTACTGCCGTGCTTGGACTACTTGTGCTATGTGCTGCTGCCGTCGCTGTGCTGGAATTGCTTGCATTAGGTGTAAAGTGTGGAGCATCTGTCCTAAGAAGAGCTCTCATTGCCGTAAATCTAGAGCTGCTTGTGCTAGATGTCGCTGCTGCCGTAGAAGTTGAGATACTTGCGCTAGGTGCTGTTTGCTGGAGTTGCTCATGATGTGTTTTATGCTCATGTTTTCTGTGCTCATGCTCACGTCTTTTATGCTCGTGCTCATGTTTTCTGTGCTCATGCTCACGTCTTTTATGCTCGTGCTCATGCTCACGTGTTTTGTGCTTATGTGTTTCATGCTCACGCTCACGTGTCGCATTTGCTACTGTTGTTACTTGCGGCGCATTGCCAACAGACTGTGATTGCACGCTAGGCACCAAAGTGCTAGAACTGTTTGAGCTAGATGGTGCCGCAGAAATAAGTATAAGCACAGAAGGACTTAAGCTGCTCGCGTTAGGCATTACAACAGAAGAAGTATTTGAACTGCTGCTCGTGTTAGACGTTACAACAGAAGAGTAAGATGTACTTTGCAACCGTGGATGCGAATGATATTGCGCCTGTACATACGGATATGGCTGCAAATACGGAGGGTACTGTGCTTGCCAATACGGAGGATATGGCACTTGCATATATGGAGGAGGAGCTGGTTGCCAATACGGCTGTTGATACTGTGGAGGACACCTAAAACTGTTAGTGCTAGGCGTTGTAGGAGCATTCGAATCGCTTGCCGGAATCGCTGCAGTACTTGAATTGCTCTCGCTAGAAGTTGTCGCAGAAGAGTTGGAAACAATTGTATTAGGCGTTATTGCAGGAGCATTCGAATCGCTTTCTGGTATCACCGCAGTACTTAAACTGCTTCCGCTAGATACTGTTACAGAAGCATCCTCGCTGCTCCCACTAGATGCGGCCACAGAAGAATCCTCACTGCTCCCACTAGATGCTGCCACAGAAGAATCCTCACTGCTCCCACTAGATGCTGCCACAGACGAATCCTCACCGCTCACGCTAGATACTGTTACAGAAGCATCCTCGCTGCTCCCACTAGATGCTGCCACAGAAGAATCCTCACTGCTTCCGCTAGATACTGTTACAGAAGCATCCTCGCTGCTCCCACTAGATGCTGCCACAGAAGAATCCTCACTGCTCACACTAGATGCTGCCACAGAAGAATCCTCGCTGCTCCCACTAGATGCTGCCACAGAAGAATCCTCACTGCTCCCACTAGATGCTGCCACAGAAGAATCCTTACTGCTCCCACTAGATGCTGCCACAGAAGAATCCTTACTGCTCCCACTAGATGCTGCCACAGAAGAATCCTCACTGCTCCCGCTAGATGCTGCTACAGAAGCATCCTCGCTGCTCCCACTAGATGCTGCCACAGAAGAATCCTCACTGCTCCCACTAGCTGCTGTTACAGAAGCATCCTCACCGCTCCCGCTAGATGCTGCCACAGAAGCATCCTCACTGCTCACGCTAGATGCTGCCACAGAAGAATCCTCACTGCTCCCACTAGATGCTGCCACAGAAGAATCCTCACTGCTCCCACTAGATGCTGCCACAGAAGAATCCTCACTGCTCCCACTAGATGCTGCCACAGAAGAATCCTCACTGCTCACGCTAGATGCTGCAGCAAAAGCGGACGCCACTATAGAAACATTGTGTGCGCGTTGTGCTTCGCGATTATGCTTCCCTTTCCGTTTCCGTTTACTCTTCTTACGTGGTGCCGCTGAAGGATCACTTCTGCTAGATACTGTTACAGAAGAATCTTCACTGCTCACGCTAGGTGTCACACCAGCATTGTTTACGTTATCAACGTCAGATGCTTGATTTTCAGAAGAACCTTCAGCGTTCGCGTTAGGCATCGTTGCTGCAGTTACATCATCTGTCACTGAAGAGGTTGAACTGCTTGAGCTGGAACTAGAAGAGCTATAACCGCTTGTTGTAGGTGAATAATGCAGATCCTCGTTAGATAACATTGCCATAGATGGTAATATGAATCGAGTCGACAAATTAGATGTCGTTTGTGGCTCTTGCAGATCTATTTTTATTTTTTCCCTTACCATAAGATTCTCATTATTGATAGGCTTGTCGCAACACGTATATACCCTCCCGTTGCTTGTCTTATTGTTATTAACTACGTATATAGTAACAACTTTGTCCATTTCTTGGTTCATAACAAGTTCAACCGTCCATTCTTCCAAATGCACACGATATATCCCAGCAGTATTTGGGTCTTTTTTTATATAACAGAAGTTATCGTTAGTTATTTTGTTAAACAAGGTGGAAAAAACATTGCTGAACCGATCCATAAAGCAATTAATTTTTTCTTCCATCCCGTCCTTTTTCACAAGCTCTTCATGTAAAACTGTAATGTTATCTAAATCGAATTGCTTCCCTTTTTGATAACCGCACTTATGTACTATTTGCTTGAGATCATCGAGCCCATTTTCTTCCATTAGTTTATTCAGAAAAAACACAAGTTTATCAATGGAATGCGTTAGTGGCATCGAACGAAATCTCTCACATAAGCGACAAAGAGACATCGCATAATATTCTTCCTTACAAACATCATGAAGGTCAAAAACAAACCATGACTGCCATTTAAGAACCCTATCATCTTTCATTGACTCCCAATGGTCATTCGAAATAAGATGAGTGCCAGCTATATGCCAAAGCAGTTCTTTGGTAAAAATATTGGATTCCCCATTCGGAGAGCAATATTTGTTCTTTATTGCATTAGCCACAATGTATTTATTAATCAGATCATTAGCCTCCATATCATGTTTTTTAAGTTTTTCAAGGTCTTCAAGGTCTTCATTAATCTCTCCAAGGAGTCCTTCGGTTTCGCGCTGATCAAATAGCTTCAAAATCGCCACTAGTTTCAGTTTATCCAATAGTTTTTTCCACATATAATCGCGCGTTCGGTTGAGCGCATTTAGTCCTACTGGAACTTCAAATAGCTTCATTCTCTCATCTTCTTCTGCTTTATTTTCTTTCCGTTCATTTAAAGCATCTCTTCCGCACAACCACCGACCGTCATCCACAAAGAAGAGATCTTTCTTGGAAGATTTGTCTATAACCATATCAAATATGCTTTTTTCATACCCCAAAAAAGCATTTGCAGATTCACGAAGAAAATTATCAATCGTTCCTCTGTCATGCTCACCCGGCATTTCGCATAATGCTTTTTTCAATGCATTACATAGCAAAGGAAATGTGTTACCTAAGCCGGGAAGGTCGCCCCTCCCGACTCGGCTCCAGAACGGTGCATGAGCCTTTCAACTCACACCGCTCCTCAGTAATATGGCATTTGTCATATGCACCTCATTGCCAAATCATGTATCG
>BNWK01000133.1 GCA_025998775.1 Alphaproteobacteria bacterium
CGGAATGGGTGGGTCGGGAGATGTTGAAGTGTGGTCACGTGAGGAGGACGAGGCGCATTCAGAGGAAGAAGATACTATCGGCTTCGGATGAAGCAGTTGCAAAAGCGCACAAGAGGCAGAAGAAGAAGAAGAGGACGAGGCCGCGGAAGAGGAAGAGGAAGAGGAAGAGGAAGACGACGACGACAACAACAACGAAGAAGAAGTAGAAGAAGCATCACGCAATAGAGGGCCTGCATGCGGATCTTTCCGATTGCGCATGTGCATGTCCATCAGCCCTGCACGCATCTCCTGCTCAATGAGGTTGACCTCCTCGATCTTCCGCTGGAACTCTGTCAGCTTCAGCTTGTAGTCCAGGGCTTTGGCTGCTTTTTCCTCATCCTCCACCGATGAAGAAGGAGGAGGCGAGGAAGAAGGATGAAGCGAGGAAGAAGGAGGAAGAAGAAGGGCGTTTGAGTTTGAGGGTGAAGAGGACGAGGAGGAGGATGAGGAAGATAGGGAAGAAGAAGAAGATGTAGATGAAGCAGAAGATGAAGACGAGGAAGTAAACGTGGGAGAGGAAGAGGGAGGAGGCAGCGGAGGAGGAGGAGGAGGAGAGATGCATGCAGCACCCAATTTTTTCAAGGCAGCAGGACGACTCGGCTGATGTTCGTGGACAACATGTGCACCTTTCATCACACCCTCATTCCCACTCCCATTCACATTCCCATTCCCATTCCCATTATTCCCCTTATCATTATTCCCTTTTCCATTGTTGTTCACATTCATCACTGCACCTGATTTTGAATTCGCATTTACACCTGCATTTACATTCACATTCACATTCGAGCTTGGATTTGCACTCGCATTTGCATTTCTGTTTGCATTTGCATTTCTATTTGCATTTGCATTCCCATTCCCATTCGCATTCGCACTCCCATTTGCATTTGCAATTGCAGTTGCATTTGCATTTGCATTCACATTCGCATTCACATTCACATTTCCATTCGCATTCGCACTCCCATTCCCATTTGCAATTGCAGTTGCATTCGCATTTGCATTTCCATTTGCATTTGCATTCGCACTCCCATTCGCATTCATGTTCGCATTCACACTGGCATTCGCATTTGTACTTGCAGCCACATTTCCACTTCCATTCGCACTCCAATTCACATTATTACCATCAGTAGTGTTCTTCTGAGAAGAAGTGTCTGTGTTTTGAGCAGTGTTCCGAAGCCTCACGTAGGCGGCATACTCCTGTGGATGCGAAGTGAGGAAGTGGAAGGGGCTTGTGTTCGAAAACACCAGGAAGTTGAAGTACCTGTATGAAAGAGATGCAATAATACAGGATTCATAAAAAAAAAGATACACATTGACCACAACGAAAGACACACACAAACAGCACAGACAAATATAATCCATAAGCCAGGGCAAATAAAACAAAAACCACAAACAAACAAACAACAAACAATGACAACGATAACTAATTACAGTAGAGATAGAGAAAAAAAAAAAAAAAAAAAAAACAAAAAAAAAAAAAAAACCAAAAAAAACAAAAAAAAAAAAAAAAAACAAAAAAAAAAAAAAAAAAAAAAAAAAAAAAAAAAAAAAAATATAGTAAAAAAAAAAAAAAAAAAAAAAAAAAAAAGTAAAAAAAAAAAAAAACCAAAAAAAAAGAGAAAACAAACTTTGACGAATGATAGATAACCCAGCAGAACTCAGGGCCTCTCGGAATACACTCAACACAGGACCAGCCGACTGTCCTGTCCAAAACAAAGGGGGAAAAATAAACAAAAAACAAACTAAAGAAACAAAAGGAAAGAAAAGCCAAGGAAAGGATAAAAGAGAGACCTTCTGAATCCTTCAGACTGCGAGCATGGCCAGAATAAATAAGGCCAATAACATGATATAATGCCAGTATTATCAAGCCCAATGGAATAAACCAGCGGGTTTCGGTAATGGCCATTCCGGCTACAACAGACACAAAAACAGAGCAAAGAGTAGTCATTTGAAGACGCAGACGCACTCAATACAACAAAGGCACGTAAGATCACACACCTTGTATAACAACCGCCCACCACTCGTGCAACACAAGAGCGAAGTAGAGATGCAGGTGTGTGTCTGTGTGAGTGAGGTCTCCTGAGAAGCGGTTGATGATACTGCCCAGTGATGTAGAGTCAATCCAAGACACTGAAGAATAAATAGAAAGGAGGCAGTTATATAAACCACAAGCAAAAAAAAATTTCTTTTTTTCATCCAGTCATTCAGACTCAATCTGTATTATACATTCCAACTAAGAAATACATACTTGGTGTATTGAAGACAGACATAAGCAAGTCTGTGTGTACAACTGTATTCGAATAGCAAGACAGTACGGCGGTGACAAACGAGAACATAACGTAGGGGACAACAGCCCAGACAAGCATCCACATCCACCAACTAAATTTCTTGTCTATGTCAAGAGAGCCGAACGAATCAGCATTCCAAACAACACCTAAAAAGAGAAAAAACAACACAAATGCGCAAAATATAAAGTAAACGAAATACAAACCAATCCAGTATATGCCCGCACGAATAAAAAACTCGCTGGCAAAAGCAGTGCCGATCAGTATCATCAAAAACACCAATTCCAGTAATAAATGCCCCAGGGAGTATGTACTTAGGAATCCACAGAAAGTAGGAGCAAGCCCAGACGCAGAGGCAGGTGTAGGAGCAAGCCCAGACGCAGAGGCAGGTGTAGGAGCAAGCCCAGACGCAGAGGCAGGTGTAGGAGCAAGCCCAGACGCAGAGGCAGGTGTAGGAGCAAGACCTCTGCATCCGTCTCCGCTTCCAGGGCCCCTCACTGTGCTATCTCCCTCTCGAGAGGGGGGCTCGATGTCTGCGGTCGCGCAATCGTCTCCTTGTGCTCGGCTGGCACTTGGAACGAGCATAGACGCAGAAGCAGGCACAGATATATCCAGCCTATTGTTCTTTGCAACTCCACTTCTATCTTCATATTCTCCTACTTTGCAGCTGTCTCTTTTCCTTGTGTTAAAGATAATGGAATCGGCAACTGCAGAGGAGGAGAAGGAAGAAGAAGCAGATCCAAGGTCAGAATAGGAGGAGGAGGAAGAGGCGGAGGAGGAGGAGGAGGGGAGAGCCACAGACAGAGAAGACACGATGGCAGTCTGTGGTGTGACAAGATGATTTGACAGGACATCTTCTTTTTCCTTGGCCTTGTCCATACTACTATTCCACAAGACTGATTTCTCATCAGTGTTACTTTTCACCTCCGCAGAAGAAGAAGACGAGGAGGACGAAGAGGAGGAGGAAGAAGAAGAGGAGGAGGAGGAGGAAGGAGAACGAGGAGGAGGAGAAACAAGAGGAGAAGCAGTGGCCGGCGGTGATGTTTTATCATCAGCAGCGGCAGCGGCAGCAGAAGAGGCAACTTTCGATGCCTTTTCACTCGCAGATACACTGAACATGGGTGGAGGGGTGGCGATCACATCAGTAGCATCACCACCACCACAATTACCAATATTAGCACCAACACTATTATCAACACCATCACCACATGATGAGGAAGAGGCGGATGATAATGGAAGGGTCTTCTGCTCCCCCCCTGAACCGACAGTGGACTGCGGTGGCGCCTGTTCAGTAAACTGACCTTGCCCCGACCCAGCCCCAGACC
>BNWK01000134.1 GCA_025998775.1 Alphaproteobacteria bacterium
TCCTCGCACCCTCTCGAGCCACCCCCCCCTGTGAATGCGTCCTCCTCCTCCTCTTCCTCCTCATCATCATCCCAACCTATCCTTGTTTCTTCCTCTCTCCCCTTACCTCCATCTGTCCAGCCCCCCTCAGCATCCTCCTCCACATCTGCGGCACCTGGCCCGTCCTCCTCCGCATCTGTCCATTCCTCCACTCTCATTCGCCACTCCCGTCTGCTGCGCATAGAGGTGGAGTACAGAGACAACCCGCAGGACCTCATTTACGTCTACGTCTTCGAATACACACCTCCTGGTGGCCGTCCGGTGCAGTATTACATACGTTACAGACTTAAGCGAGCCTTGCGGCGGTTAGGCCTGGCCAATCCTGCCGATGTCATGCTGTGGATCTTGCAGCAGCCCGGATTCAGCAACGCCACAACAGCGCAGCAGTTGAGCCTATTCTACCACACTATGTTCCCAGTAACCTGTTCTATCGAGAGCGTGTTCAAGTTTGTTTTTATCTGTCTGTGTGGTCTATTTCTGTTATACATTAGTTACTAAATATAACCATTATACGTATATCTATATATATATTCATATTCTTGGGGCGTAGGAACATGGCGATGTTCAGGACAGTGCGCGGAAGTTGCTTGAGCATCGACAACTTGCGCAGGCTGACGTTTCTGAACGAGAACTGGGGCTTTGTCATCCATCCTGATTACCTGTTCGAGTGTCGGATGGAGTTCTTCAAAGCCCTGCGCCACTTCGTCCCGCCGAAAAGCATAAAGGGAATGAATACATGGGACACGAAGACGAAGCTGAACAAGAAACTGAGTGACATGAAAACGCAGCGAAAGATGGAGAGGAGAAGGATGGACAGGGAGCATGGGACAGAGTGGGAAAGAGAGAGAGAGAGGGCTCTCCGGCGGATGAGGTATGCACCACCTGCGTCCGTGTCGGGACCACGTCCGCTTGGCGATGAGACAGACAGTGAGGAGGAAAGGGAGAAAGAGAGGAGGGAAAAGGAGAGAGACAAGGCGATGGAAAAGGAGATGAGGAAAGAAGGGATGAGACGACACAGGGAGAAAAAAAAGAAAGAAAAGGAAGAAAGGGAGGCGATAGAGAGAGAGAAGGAGATAGAGAAAGAAAATCTGGAGCAATCAGAGAAAGGAAAGAAGAGAGGAAAAAGAAAAAACTTAGATGATAAGGAGAACGGTAAGGGGAAGGATGAAGAAGGAATAGAAAAAGAGGGAGAGGGAGGGGAAGAGGGAGAGGGAGAGGAGAGAGGAAGGGGGATAAGGAGAGGGTGAGAAGGGGGAGAAGGAGAGGGAGAGGGAAAGAAGGAGAGGAAGGAGGAGAGGGAGAGAGGGAGAGGGAGAGCGAGATGGAGAGTGGGGAGGAGAGGGAGAAGGAGGAGAATAATAAGTAAAAGGAGAAGAAGAAGAAAAAGTAGAAGAAGAAGAAGAAGAAGAAGAAGAAGAAGAAGAAGATGATGATGATGATGATGATGATGATGATGATGATGATGATGATGATGATGACGATGATGAAGAGGAAGAAGAAGAAGACTGAGAAGAAGAAGAAGAAGAGGAAGAAGAAGAAAAAGAAGAAGAAGAAGACTCAGAAGACGATGAAGAAGAAGAAGAAGAGGAAGTAGAGGAAGGAGGATTATATCGGGGGAGGAGTGTGTGAGCGGCAGCAGTTTCAAAAGAGGCGTGGAGACGTTGCTTAGGATGCATGTTAGGTATGGCGGTGGGATGGGGTGTGATGAGCGGCTGTGCGTCTACGAGAACTCGTTCACTGCTTCCCAGTATGTCCACTGCTCCCCAATCGAAGTACGAGAACAACAGCTCCTCCACTTCTGCTTTCTCTCTCTCTTTCTGCCTTCTAATCTCTTTTTCTTTAGATTTCTCCTTTTCTTCTTTTTCTTGTTCCTCCCATTCTTTTTCCATTGTTTTCCCTATGTTTCTTTCTAGATTCTTCTGCCTCGCCTTTTTTCTCTCTGCAACAGCTTTGGGGTTGCGGTTTTTGTCCATGTCCGCTGCGTCAATATCATCCGCACTCAGTTCCAACGAATACCCATCACTTTCCTCCTCCTCCTCCTCATCCTCTTTCCTTAGCTTCTTTCTCACCCCACGGTGAGCAGTCCAATTTATCTCCTCCTCTCTTTTGCTTGGTGCCTTCACCGTATTGGCTATCGCATCCATCCGCTGCCTCAGCCCCTGCTCGATAGCTATGTACTCCTCAGTCCCATCCAGTTTTTCCATAAGATTGACATCCACTTCTACCCTTACCAACCATTTATGCGGTGCTGCTGCGGTCATGTCATCATCACTGAACCCCAACCTCCACCTATTTTCATACTTAGGAGTATTATTTATGCTTCGGTAGAAGAAAGGTTGCAAGAGAGGTTCCCTTTTCCTTTTCTGTTTTCTGTTTATGTCCACACTTTCTTCATCCACTTCCCAACCACCTCCCTTCTGTTTCACTTTTTTTCTCTCCTTGTGCTTCTCTCTTTCTCCATCACCCTCACCTTCATATTCATCCTCCTTCTCCTCTTTCTGCTCCTCTCCCTCTCCCCCATCAGCTTTCACACGCTTCTCTTCATCGCAATCCCCTTCGACACGCGCGCCAGCAGCAGCAGCAGCTCCTGATGCAGTTGCCTCCTCCTGCGCATCCTCACTCCCGTCAATTGCGGCAGCGGAAGACGATGAAGATGCGGTGGTCTCTGTGGGCTCGATAATGAAGACGTCGGCTGGAAGAACTGTGGCTGCGTATGCATCGGCTTCGTAGAGAGACTCGTAGGAGGAGAAGAGGGTGATGCTGTCTCTTTGTTGATACCTGATCCACCTTTCTGTCTTTCTCACTATTGTGTCCACATCATTCTCCACTGCATCTCCCACCAGCCTCTGGAACTCCCGGACGATCATCGCGATGTCCTCCTGCCGCCCGAAACACACGTTGATGCCCAGGCGTGCTTCGTAGTAGAAGCAGAGTATGGAGAAGTACCACAGCAGAGAGTTGTTGTAGGGGTCTACCGTCGCCAGCATGTAGGGAGAGAAGACGAAGTGGAAGAGGGTGATGATGGCGACTTCGGGGAAGTAGTGCTCCAGGCAGCGCATTATCCGAAGGATGTACGTCTCGGTAAGAAGTCTGGCCTGCACCTTCCACACCTCGTTCCATCCCTCCACGTCCAGTATGTCCATCTCCGCCAACATGTGCTCTATCAGCGCAGTTACCTCACCCCGCTCAACTAGCCCCAGCAGATGCCGCTGCAACGCAATCATGGTCTGCATCGACGACCACATGCTCTGCAGAGGCTTCTGCAGCGCTTCGCATGTTTCCTGTATAATGACAGATACTACGGTGAGCGCTGCAAAGTACGACAGCGTAGGGATCGCCATCATCAGAATTCCCGCCAGCTCCTGCTCGGTCCATCTCCTGTCGGGTGCAACGGCAGGGCCTTTCTGAGCAGGAGGCACGCCGTCTTCGCCTTTCGCCTTCTGTGCCTGTAGCCAGCGTCGGTTGATCTCCATGACATCTAGCAAGGCGCGCACCCGGTCGGGGTTCTCCAGGGCTTGTTGGCGCTGCCTGAAGTACTCATCAAACGGAAGATCTGG
>BNWK01000135.1 GCA_025998775.1 Alphaproteobacteria bacterium
ACCTTCTTCGCACATCAAACTAACTCTCATGCTCAGTGCGCTCTTCACACTCATCTACGGATGCAGGGGTGGGTGTGCCGAGCGAGGGTTTAGATATGGGTGAGTGTCTTTCTTTGTCTGTACGTGTCAATGTGTGTTTGAGCGAAAGTCCCGACGAGGAAAACAAGGAGCACCCATGGGAGCACGCCCATGTGCGTGTCTTCAAAAAAAGGAACAAGCTTGTTTCGATGGCAGCAGTGGTAAGTTCGCGTCCCGATAGAGCTTTGTCGTTTCATGCTCGCTGCAGACCAACCTCTCAGCGGCGAACAGGATCAGCTGCCCCTCCTGCATATCTGGCTTTCCTTTTCATCAGTACCCCCGGCAGACGAGCGTAGGTTCCATGGATACGCAGCGATCCACACACCCACCTGCAGCGCCACCTCCCCCACTGCGCGTCTCGGGAAGGCGCCAGAAATACGGCAGCAGGTGTGTTCTGCACGCATAATCACACTCGTTCACACAACCGTTTATGCCAAGAAGCGTAATCAGCTCAGCATGTGCTGCTTTTTCATCTTCAGAGCTCTGCAGTGCATTAGCAGCTTGCAGCAGAACATCCAGCTGTGCAAGCAAATCTGCTCTCGGTGTTTCCTTCTCCCTCTTGTGTACACAGAGTGGTGTTCAGCCGGTGGGAGGCACTGACTGCAGGGTCCCTGCTCATTTGCATGTAAGCACAATGTCCACCAGAGGAAACGTTCCAATCAGGGACTGCACGTGCGTGTCGCAGTTGAATGTCCCACGTCACTTCGAATTCGTCGTAATGATGGGCATCTCCTCCTCCACTGTCTTCGTCTTCGTATTCACAATTTTCTTCTTCTGCGCTTTCGCCTCCGTTTTCCACACACTGTCTTCTCTTCGAGCAGTCCGCACCCCAGGCAATGGGACAGGCGGCCTTTTCTTCTTCTTGTCTTTCATTTTCCCTCCAAATTTTCTCTTCCCTTCTTCTCTTTCCTTCATTCTTCCCATCACACACACAAACACACACACACACACGCAGACCTGCACACACACACGCACACACAGGCTTATATGTACGTACCCAAGCATGCATTCATACACACACACCTCCACACTGTCTCCCATCCCTATCTCTTCCTAATTCCACACGGTTTCCCTTCCCCTCCCCACCTGTTAATCCTTCCAACACTCCATCCCTCCACACAGTCTCTAATCCCCGTCCCTTAACTTCTCCAACACTTCATCTCTCCAAGCCGTCTCAAATCCCTCCTTCACTGGGAATGTGCAAAACAAAGAAAAAGAGAGAGAAAGAAAGATAGCGGCAGAGGGAGAGGAAAGGTGGAAGAGAAAGGTACGTGCGTGTGTGTGAGAGTGAAGAGCAGACAATTCTTTCTCATCTCCCTCTTCTTCCTTTTCTTCCTCTTCTTTTTCTTTCTCTTCTCCTCTCTCTTTCTTTCTTTATTCTCTTCTGAATCTTCTTCTCCTTCTTCTTTTTTCTTCTTCTTCTTCTTCTTCTTCTTCTTCTTCTTCTTCTTCTTCTTCTTCTTCTTCTTCTTCTTCTTCTTCTTCTTCTCCTTCTTCTCATGACTGACTTTAAAGTAGGGTTTGCACATTCCCAGTGAAGGAGGGATTTGAGACGGCGGAGGAGGCATGAGGAATAATAAGGAGGAAGAGGCAAAAGGAAAGAGACTGAGCAATGGATGTGAGAAAGGAAGGATGAGAAATTCAATATGCACACCTGTCAGCAAAAAAAGTGCGGGAGACAATACTTGTGTAATAATTGACAGTGAAGAAGAAGAAGAAGACTGGGACGAAGAGGACAGTCGGGACGATGAACACGAGAATGAGGATCCACCCTCATCAACTACGTTTATATTTGCTCATGACGAGAGGGTTTGGGGACAGACGATGTGAGTGAGTGTGAAGTCGAAAGGCGGTCGTGTGAGTCTGTCAAGCGTGGAGGCAGCCGTGGTTGTGTCGCGGTAGTAGAACTGCTGCACGCGGTCGTTTTCGGGCGACGCAAGGTGGCGGAGTAGCAGGTCCACGGTGCCAGTCAGTGGTGTGATCTCCTCAGGATGCCAGCCTTCACAGCCTGAGACACGCCAACCGAAACTCGAGCTGACACTCATGCCCTCACCATCACACACATATGGACCCCCTAGAGCTCTGACTTCTGAGACGGCTCCCGATCCCGTTCCCGCTCCTGCACCTTCACTCACTTGTAATTTGCTCTTGGGTCCGAATACACATGTGTGCTAATCCCCACATCATCTACACACGTGCCCACCCCAGCCGAAGCGTCTGTTTTGCTCCTCAGCAGCCAACACGCATGTGGCAGGTCCGCAAGGCAGTGGAGGGCGTCTGCAACAGACGTGCCGGGCCTGCGGAAGCTGCGGTCGACGTAGCCGCAGCGGGCAACACGGAAGAGCAGCGCAGCGAGGATGGAAGGCATGCGGTGCGCTTCAAGGCACTGGACAGCAATGGCGTTTATGTTCTTCTTCTCAACCCGCCGATGATCGTAGAAAGAGGACCGGGGTGTGAATGTGATGCTTCTCATGATTCCTAGAAAGCAACTGAGATCAGAGAGTGTGAAAGACCCGTTTTCTGTCATGCTTGCGAAGTTTGTAGCAATGTTACGAATAAAATTGGGTATATTTATTATGGTAACTGTTCCTTGAAGAGACGAATTTGCACTGATCACACTACGGAGTAGTTCATTAGCGGCATTGATATGGGATAAATTGGGGAAAAGAGACGATACAATTCCAAAATAAAATAAAAGCTTCACGTTAAACACTTCCAATGCTTTAAGAGCCTACAGTTTACTCTCTTCCAGCTGCGAAATCGAATTATCTTCATTCTTTAAATCAAGCAACACCGGAAGAATGCTTTCGAACTTCTGCGGAAGCTTACGCGTAGAATGCAGATGGGCAAGAATTACGGCAATCCTTTCTTTTGCGGTTTGAGATTCGTAACTTTTGAAAAAGGCGAAAAGCCAATTTTGCCCATCAAATCTAAATACCCGCCTAATCACTTCCACGTGTTCATCTTCTGCTCTGACAAAGCTATGTGGTTGTTCGTCTTTGACTATTTCAAAAAGAAGATGCAGAATGTTATTCACTAAGGCCTTTTCATCATCATTTCCAAACACTGTCACACGAGGTAAATACCTCATCCCTCTGTAGAATATTTCCACTGATCCATGAATCTCCTTAGTCTTTTTAATCAATTCCTCAAAATACCGTGATTTTGTTGACAAGCACAAGTCGCAGAATTGACCGCCTTTTTTTTTAAGAAACAAACACTGAAAATTATAAAACAAAATTAAACAACTATCTCTTCTGTTTTTCAAAAAGTAGGCATGTTTTCTCCAACTCTGGACTTCGAGGCTTATGCCCATGATCTGCAATAAAAAAGTGGCTTCAAATCAACAGGAAATAAAAAAACAGCACTTCTCAACTCAATAAGCCCATTTTTCACTTCAAACGATACATCCATGATTCTATTTTAACAGCCTTGCTATTCATCAACACCGATCTGGAAACACGCTTTTTTATACACCCGCGGGTGACCCGCGGT
>BNWK01000136.1:0-2500 GCA_025998775.1 Alphaproteobacteria bacterium
GATGATCTGTACTATTCTTTGATTTATTAATTCAGGATCCCTACGTCGCTACGCTCCTCTGGATGACGGAAACACCGGAATTCTCGTCATTCAGAGGCCAGAAGGGCCGTAGGAATCCAGGAAAAAGGCACACCAAACCAGGCCTTACCAGGCGTGTGTGATAAGGTCCGAGGACCCGATCTGGAGGCGGGGGTCACAGTGCGCGGGCAGGTCGACGTACTAGCACGAACTAGCTTTAGGTATCGGAGGCCCTTGGGTCCCGTCCCCAGGGGCAATTCAACGAGGATTGGGTTACAAAGATTTCTTTTGGGCAGCGTCCGCGTGCTATTCGGCACTCTGTAGGTACTGACGGTCGAAAGCTGTCTTCATTTGTGCCTTTAGGTCGGAGTAGAGGTTGGTTCTGTCGCTATCGTTCACGATACTCAAGAAGTCTGGAAGGCAGCTTTGGGCAACATCAGGGCCGCACACAGCTTCGATTCCCAGCATGGCAGGCAAGTATTTGGACAATATTGCCAAAGCCGGCATCGGGTTCGTCATTTCCGCTACCGCGTGGCACAAGGAGCTATAATCGTTTTGCTGGAAGCCGGTCCAGTCAACGACCGACTTACGCTGACGGGTTTCGAGAGCTTGGCGTTGAAAATTACGACCTAAGGCGATTTCGTCGGGTTTTTTTTCTATGAACTGTACTCTCGCTTTTTCTTCCATCAAGCGTTTGTTGGCATTCATGGTTTCCTCAGCGGAGTGACATACATCATACCACTCTTCGGCCAAAGTTTTTTTCTCCCGAGGTTGGTCACAGGGCGTTCCGTTGCTCAGCAAGTCAGTCAACGTTGCCAGCCACCGCGTGGGTTGCGTAACCGGATCCACTCCCCGCAAATAGTTGTCGATGTCGCCGCGGGTCAGCTTCGGTCGAACCAGCGGTTGATCTGCAACGCGCTGAATAGATGTCACGGTTTGCTCTACCGCATATGGGGCTTTGTCCGGCGCGGCGCTCGGTCCAATGCGTGTCTGGTCCACTATTTCTGGCGCCGTATACGATGAGCTCCTAGCGTGCGATCCCTCGGTTTCAGTGTCCTTTGTTCCAAAGGTCGGCTTTACAGGGCGCGGCAGGTCCATATAAACTTCAGAAGTCGGTTGTCCTAGATAACGGGATACAGGCTGCTCAACTTGGCGCACACGCCCTGACCGAATCTCGTCCATCACTTCCGAGTACATCTGTTTAGGCTGACGCGCGGTTTTCCTCAGGCTTAGATTGTTAGTAGCAAGATTCCGTCCCGTGGGCGTCTTGCTTCTTTTCGGCGAGTTGGATATTTTTGCGAGCTACGTGCGGGTCTTTCTGGACCGATCAGGTCATTCAGTTCAGCTATGCGGTTCAGTGTTTCAGATTTTTGTTTTTCCGTCAATGCACTTTCGCATCTAGACTTTTCCATAGCATCCAGCTCTGGTGAACAGCACGTGATGCCAAACAAAATAGCGCATGCCAAAAGATTTCTCATTTTTCTCTCCAACTACAGGCTTAACTAATAGTGCAATATTTGCGCATGGTTGTCAAGTGTTTCACTATATTTTTTGAGAAAAACTATCAAATGAATAGACAAGAAACCAAAATCAAAGTAGTAAGAGAAAAACCTTCAAGAAGAGAGGATCTGCTTTTTATAAGCCTGGCAGCGAGCTACTCTCCCGCGTCTCAGGGGCGCAGTACCATTGCCGCAGGGGACCTTCGCTTTCCAGTTCGGGATGGGATGGAGCGTTTTATTCCCCGCCATGGCCACCAAGCCAACAAAAAGCAGATACTCGACAAACAAAGGAGGAAAACTAAACTTCTTAAAGACTGATGCATAATGGCTCTTTTTCGCAATTGGCTTCGTCAGATCCGCTGCTCGGATCCCCATGTACATCTAGTACACTGCGGTCCTGCGCTGCGTTCTTCCTAGCTCTTGCAAAAAATAGCTCATTATGCATCAGTCTTTCTTAGTCCTACAGCATAACCTTCCTGTATCTGGATTTTCAGTGAATCCAACGTCACGTTGGTCTAAAAAATCCTCGGATACAGTCGATTCTGCAACAGGTCTATTTTTAGAACCTGAAGAAGTTTATGACTGATTGTTGTGTATCAAGCCGATCGGGATATTAGTACTGGTTAGCTTCACGCATTACTGCGCTTCCACACCCAGCCTATCGACGTGGTAGTCTTCCACGTCCCTGATGGCGAGAACTATTTTTGAGGCGAGTTTCCCGCTTAGATGCTTTCAGCGGTTATCTCTTCCATGTTATGGCTACTCGGCTATGCAACTGGCGTTACAACCGATACACTAGTGACATGTTCACTCCGGTCCTCTCGTACTAGGAGCAACTCCTCTCAATTCTCGAACACCCACGGCAGATAGGGACCAAACTGTCTCGCGACGTTCTGAACCCAGCTCACGTACCACTTTAATTGGCGAACAGCCAAACCCTTGGGACCTGCTTCAGCCCCAGGATGTGATGAGCCGACATCGAG
>BNWK01000137.1 GCA_025998775.1 Alphaproteobacteria bacterium
CCAAAGCTATTTATCAACTCAAAATCAACGGTCTCTGGCATCGATCCGAAATGACAAAAAAAACTCAAGGAATCTTTAAGAAAATTGACGTAGGCGACCTAACTTGATGCGGAGTTAGGGATTAATAAGTGGAGGTATTTACAATGAAAGAGAAATTAACAAAAGAAGAGAAAGAGGCGCAGCATGAGCAGCGCGAAACGATAAAGAAGCTTCTTGGTAGAGCAATTGATTTGTAATCAGTAGGTCGTTGGTTCGACTCCGACGTCCGGCACCATTGAAATCTGAGGGAAAATCAAGCCTTCCAAAACCAATCTAACTTTGTATAACCTTGTTTTTGTATAACTCCTATATAACCAATAAAAAAGAGTGCCACTAAATACAACTAAAAAGCATTGAATGAATTTATTGGAAGTGCAGCATATCTTATTCTGCGTTTTATGGAATCGTCTGTAATTATGTTGCAAAAAAAGAGGCTGTACAGTAGCTGTTCGAGAGCGTAGCAAGCCACGCTCCATATCCTCGAAAGTTATACAGCGGTTATACAAAGTTTTATCTTTGCAAAAGCACATCGTTTTTTCCTCGACGCGGTGCCCCTCTGATTTTCTTGGCTGACTCTTGTTTGCTTATTCTGGAGGCAAGCCAATTGATCACGTCTTTTTTGGTATACGCTATTTTCCCATTTATAAGGATGTTAGGAATGCCGTGCCCTTCACAATCGAGAGTCCCCATTGTTTTAGTAGTTACCAGTCCACAAGAGAACTTGGCTATATCTTTCCGTAACACAATGGGATCTGCCCATGCCTCATCAATTTTAGCTAAAATTTCACGCGCAGTATCATTTATATTTATTTCTTCAGTCATTTTCGTCCTCCTTTTCTTCTAGCTCTTGCGCCTCAAAAATCACTGCACTAACGTCTGACAACGAATAAAGTTGTTTGGTCAAAATGTGTTCCATAATATGCATCTTGATTCTTATCTTCTTTTCGTTTTCGGGCATTTCGCTTAAGGCGTTTTGGATTGCTTCTCTCATATCAATGACGAGCTCAATAGTTTCATGTATTTCCTCAGATAATTTCTCAAGCAATTTTTTTATTTCTTCAGTCTTCGATTCCATTTTTCGTATCCTTTTATAATTTATATTCGTAACTAGCATCGTATTTTTGGTATAATGCCATTATTGGCAACTTTTTCACATTTTGGGAGGCGGATGTGAGAACAAAAAAGATTTTCTGAACGCCATTTTAGAATTCAGAAAATTCCTTCGTCCTCTTTTCGAGCGACTTTTGACATGGGTTTGTGGCCTGATTTTCGAGGGGCTGACGGCGTGTTTTTGGTTTATCTTGCATTTTAGATACTTGGTCACGCCGGTCATGTGCTCGGTCATAAAAATGACCTCTAACCCATTGATTTTATTGAACATGACCAAATGACCAGCGAAAAACAATAGATTTAGGTATTTAAAATTTTTGAGAAAGAAAAAAAACAAAGACCTGTCAAAAAAGTTTTTCTCAAAAGTCTCATATATAAAAGAAACCAAAGGATAATATACTATTATACCTTTAGGTATACTCTCATCCAGTTTATACTCTATATAATATGTATCGCCTTGTAAATTGATTATTTTAAAATTATCGATTATATTTTTTTTCATTTATTTATGCCTCAAAGATTTTGCTGTTAATGACGTACATTCTTTGGCGCTTTCCATTGATGTATGGGCGTGCAGTAACGCGATCTTTATCTCTATTGCTGCCAGGTTCCATGATTCCGAGATTAACCAATAATCTTGTGACCGCTTTTAGTGGGATGCCTTTGGCGATGGTGTTCTTGAAATATTCCGGAAACACGTAATAAACATCTTCTAAATCTCCGCATGTGTTTATTTGTTCTTCCACGTATCCTGCTAGTTCACCCAAAAACGTGTTATCGAAGGTTTTGTGATTAACAATTCGTTGAAATCGAACTTGGGCATATGTTTCCAGGTAGCTTTTAATTTGTGCAAGCCACTGTTTTTCTTCTTGATTTCCGTAACCGCCTTTGTCCTCGATCCAGTCATTGAAACATCGCAAAGCAGCGTTCATAGCCTCGCCAACTGGCCATCCGGTAATTCCATAATTTGTCGCCAACTCGCCAGCGAATCCAAATGTAAAAAATATATAGAAAACTCTGTGATCCTGTCCTTCAGCGCTTATCGGCAGGTGACTTTATTTGGCTTTTTCGAGTTCGATGTCGAATCGTCTTTTGATTGCGTCCTCCTCCATGAGCGACTCAATGAAGGTAAGCATTGGTGATCCGTAGTAGCGTCCAGTCGCTGTTTTTAGATGGTTGGTTAGTGCATTGTAACTTGGAAAACCGTTGAGTCTTTCGAGTAGTCCTTTGCTTTCCGGAGTTGGCCTTGCCGCCAACGTGACGTTGGATCCATTTATTGCTTCGCTCTCAGCTGAAACGTATGCGAAATGTACTTGCAATGTTGAAGCGGTTTCAGCAAAATTAAATGCTCGTGGTGCAACCACTTTTTTAGAAGAAATTCTCTCATTTTATCTCCGTCTTTTGACAACCAGCAGTTGAGAACACGAAGGCGGCGCAGTTGCCCACGACGCGTTTTGAACTCAAGTAATTTTCCGGTATTTTCTCCGTCTGAATCTTCCGTTTGTGCGATGACTTTTACGTAACCAGAAACAAAAACATATTTTTCGCTGCGTTCGTCATAGTAAAACAATTTATCTTCAGTAAGGCGGAAACCGTCAAGCTCGCAATCGCAAACTGCGTTTTCTTGTTGGCTTTTTTCGAAAATTTCTCGAACTTTTTCTACGCCTTCGAGAATGAACAAGTCATTGAAATCCGTCGGCTTTTCGGACTCCCAACGTGACGTTGGATCCGTTTTCTGCTTCGACACTAGTGTCTTCGCTACCTTCTGAAATGTATGCGAGATATAATTGCAATGTTGAAGCGGTTTCAGTAAAAGAAAATGGGGCCAGCGTCACGCTGGTCGAAGGCGATCACAATGGGTTTTTCGATGCATTCATGTATGCTCGCTCCGGTTGCATATCCCTCACAAATTATGACTTCGGAACAGATGTTGCCAATCACAAAATAACAGCCTTTTTTACGAGCTCCTGCGAAGAATTTTTTGAAAAACTTTTGGAAATCGACCTGCCATATGGATTGCATCGAAACCAAATTATCGTTTTCGTCGAAAATCGGAATCAAAAGTTTTTCGTTTTGTATTTTTAATCCGTGCGATTTTATGTTGTTAAGTGGGATGGGTTAACACCCTCGTCTTTAGACGAACACTTTAGTATTATACATACATGGATTACAGGAAAGGCTCACATAGTTTGTATGATCTTAAATATCACATAGTATTCT
>BNWK01000138.1 GCA_025998775.1 Alphaproteobacteria bacterium
CTGTCTCGCACACGCTGGGCTTCTCTTCGCTCTGCTTCAACCCTCTCTGTCACAGCATCAACGTGCTGCGCGTCTGTTCCGATAATTTCCGGTTGGGTCAGGTCATCAATAGCATCCATCGCCGCCTGACCGTTTGGGCTTACAACGTTCCCATTCACACGATCCTCGATACTATAATTGATAATATCGTCCAGAACTAACTCTTTCACAACATTCAAAGTGTAAGCCAGTCTCTGCTGCAATCGAGCCAGCAACCCAATCAACTTTTCCTTAGTAGCATCAGACGTCATTTCGTTCCGGATCTGTTTTATTTGCGCTCGCCCGTCTTTTGGTTTTATTGTACCCGATTCCATTTGTCTGTATATCTCGGCAATACTATCCTCTCGTTCCTGTCGTTCGCGGTTATCCAGAAAAATGCCTCCGTTCAGTAAGCGTGTACCGTCAACCACGAAATCGTAAAGCTCTTGTACCAGGGCGGTATAAATGTGGTGGCGATCAGTGCCTACCAACTTTTGCTCCAAAGTTTGAGCAATAACCCGAACTGCCTCAAGATGGGTTCTAACTCGATTTCTAGTTTCTTCCAAAACGACAGCATCTTCGTGTCTTGCTTCCGCAAGATGTCCGATCGCAGACGTTCCTTCGTCAAGTGCCGCCTGTAATGTCGTCCCGAGCGTTGACGGAGTGTCAGTCCTTGGTATATTGTCGTCAATGCTGCCGGTTTCGCCCAAACGGTTATTTTGCAGGTTTCGGTCGCACACGGGCACTGAAGATTTGCCCAGCTGCGGGTATGCTGAGGTGGGATGTGCCACAGAGCTCAAAAACTCTTGGCATTGTTTAAAAGTTGCATCAACAACACTAGCTTGAAAAAAACAGACGCAGAACAAAGTCAACGCTGATGCTTTTATGCAACTTTTCTTATTCATTCTATACATGATTCGTACCCATAAGTTAACTATGGCCGATTTTAATGCTTTGTTAATGACTTGTCAATAGATATTTTTTACAAAGATTATTACACAATGGCAGGAGCGTTTAATTCTCATTCGAGCGGTCATCCAGAGGAGTGTGCAGCGCGACGCATGGATCCATAATCACATAAAAGCAAATGCATAATCGAACGCTGGATTCCTACGCCACTACGGAGCCACGACACAAGTGTTTGCGTTTTTCCTTGCTCTACGACAAAAGTGTTTGCGAAAAATATCTCATTATGCAGCAGTCTCTTGCAAGCAGGGAGTATTCAAAACCACGGGCACAACGGAAAAAATGACGCTTCATACATAATTGGAGTGAGAATTCGGCGGAAAGAAACTCCCGCCGGCTGCTGTTTATTAATTTAGTTCTCTTATTTTCATAGTGAGTTTGGCGCGCCCTTTATTGTCGTATCCAAGGTATTGGACGTCTATTTCATCATCTTCGTTTACAATATCGGTTACTCTTTCGACTCTTTTATCGGCCATTTCGCTTACGTGAACAAGGCCTTCTTTCGCGCCGAAGAAACGGACAAACGCGCCGAAGTCCATGACCTTGATGACTTTTGCTTTATACACAGCACCATATTCAGGATCCAGCGCTATTTCCCGGATCATATCCAGTGCGCATTCGCTGGCAGCTGAATTGCTGGCAGCGACCGTGATGTTGCCTTCGTCGTCTATGTCGATTTTCGCTCCACTGCGTTCGATGATTTCCCGAATGACTTTTCCGCCGCTTCCAATAACTTCTCGAATCTTATCCTTTGGAACGACAATCGTCGTCATTTTAGGTGCATTTTCGTTTAACGCTGACCGCGACTTAGACAACGCTGCTGACATCTCTTTCAATATATGTAGACGTCCGTCTTTGGCCTGTCGGATGGCTTTTTCCATGATAGCGAAGCTAATGCCGGTTACTTTTATGTCCATTTGCAGTGCCGTAATACCAGAGTCAGTACCGGCGACTTTGAAGTCCATGTCTCCCAGATGATCTTCCTCACCCATGATATCGCTTAGAACGACGTAATCGTCACCTTCTCCGACGATCAATCCCATTGCTATACCAGCCACTGGGCTTTTCAGAGGAACTCCGGCGTCCATAAGCGCCAGCGATGCGCCGCAAACGGAAGCCATAGATGACGAACCATTGCAGGACAAAACTTCAGACACAACACGAGTGGAGTAAGGGAATATGTCTTTGGATGGAAAGATACAGTTTATTGCTCTCCAGGCAAGACGGCCGTGCCCTATTTCTCTGCGACCAGGACCACCTAATCGGCCAATTTCGCCAACGGAGAACGGAGGGAAGTTGTAATGAAGCAAGAAGCGTTCTTTGTACTCGCCTGCCAAGGAATCAATGATCTGTTCATCCTGGGTTGTTCCCAGCGTTGCGATGGCAAGCGCCTGTGTTTCACCTCTAGTAAATAAAGCGGATCCGTGCACCATCGGCAAGACTGACACGTCAACGGATATCTTTCGAATGTCGCTGGCTGTTCGGCCATCTATGCGCTTTCCGGTGGCGAACAAGCTCTTTCTCACATAGCTCGAACACACATCATGAAATATGCCGCTTAGTAGTTTCGTGTCAATTTCTTCTTTTTCTGCATAATGTGCAACAATGGAATCTAGCAGCTTCGCCAGCGCTTCATTCCGATCGTGTTTGCATTTTCCTTTGTAAGCTTCTTCTATTGCACCAGTGAATTTTTCAGATATTTCTTTAGTAAGCTCTGTATGATCGGCGCTGTTGTCAACAACTTCCCACGGATCCTTTGCGCATTCTTCGGCAAGATCAAATATCATGTTGACAACAGGCTGGAACGACGCATGCCCGAACTTCAGAGCATTCAGCATATCATCTTCAGACAGTTCTTTCGCGCCGGATTCAACCATCAGAACACCGTCGCGGGTTCCGGCTATGACCAGATCCAAATCGGAAGTGCTGAACGGATTTAGCATGAACTCACCGTTTTCAAATCCAATTCTAGAGGCAGCAATCGGTCCCATAAATGGAACGCCCGAAATTGTAAGCGCTGCAGAAGCTCCTATGATGGAAACTATGTCTGGATCGTTCTGCCCATCGAAACTGAGAACTGTGCAGATCACCTGAGTTTCATTTTTAAAGTTAGGATGAAAAAGCGGACGAATCGGACGATCAATTAATCTGGAAACCAAGGTTTCTCTTTCGGACGGACGCCCTTCTCTTTTTATAAAACCACCGGGAATTTTTCCGGCAGAATATGCTTTTTCGATGTAATTCACAGTAAGAGGGAAAAAGTCTGTCTCGGAAGATGGCTCTTTATTTGCAACCACGGTGCACAACACCGTTGTATTACCGTACTTAACCAGAACAGCTCCTGTGGCCTGATGTGCC
>BNWK01000139.1 GCA_025998775.1 Alphaproteobacteria bacterium
CGATCCTTTTCGGTTCGGTGCCTCTGCTTCAGCTCTAACTCTTCTTCTTGCGTTAAAAAATTTTTCATAACATATCTATAACATATCTTTAGGCAATTTCCAAGCAATTATTCACGAGAGGTATATTGTATGTGATGGCAAGGCCAATCCAGAAACAGACGAAGCTCGCATATAAGGCGCAAACACCAGAAATCCATTCGATGGTTTTGCAACTGCGCCGTGCTGGCTTGCAATGCGTGTCAGCAAATTCAAGCTGCTTTCGCCAAATTGCTCGATATTATCGAGTTTGATATTTGCAAATTCCTGCGCGACAGCTGGTTTGAGTCCTTGAGATGTAGCGATTTTTTCTACTAATTCCCCAATGGTTCCACCAAAAGAATCTGATATTTGAGATCGTAGAGAATTGTTAATGGCGTGTGCTCGAATATGCATTACTTGCCGTGGTCCTTCGACTGAAACTTCTTTCAGAAAGTAATCGCCTATTTTTATGATTCCAGTTTCTTTATAACCGAGAGAAACTTCGATTTTTGCTCCAGATTGAGGCAACGCGATGGCATCATCAAAATCATCCAAGACAATTTCGCATGAATCGCTTTTAAATCCAGGTTCGTCGTTGGTCGAGATAGAAATCAAGCGTTTTTTGATAATTTCCGTTGAGTCAGATCCGTTGATTTTCACGATAAAATCCGGTGTTTTTAATCACATAAGCGCACCTCTCGATTAATTTGCTGTTTTTCCAGCATCGGAAGCTTGATCTGTACACCTCTTGGTAGAACGTAGTCGAATTTCACCAAATGCGGATTGGCCTGTAACACCTGGTGCACAGCGTCTGATGTGCCGTAATATTTCCAGCAGCAGGGATGATCCCTGCACCCATTTATTTTATCCATCGCTGCAAAATTAAGAGGATCCAACGTCACGTTGGTGCTTTCTTCTGATGTCCGCTCTAAACTCAAAGAAAATTCGATCTTTCGTGGTGTACCGTCCGGTTTGAAATGGCTTTGAGTTTCGCTGATATTTGAGATAACAAACGTACCCAAAACGTCGCCTGCGTCCGTAATCAAAACATGAGGATGACTCGCCAGCGCAGACGTTCGTAAATTGTCTATGGTTTTGTAATTCCCTGGCAGTTTGAAGCTGCACACATTACTGCTTCGCTCTCTGTTGCAATGTATGCGAGATGTACTTGCAACGTTGAAGCAATTTAGGCAAAAGTAAGACGAGGCCAGCGTCACGCTGGTCGCTTGAAGCCCTGATTTGCAGCGGTTCGAATGGAAAATTTGAAATTACCTAAGATCACACTTGCCTTTCATAAAAAACGCGGATCGCTCCTACAAAAAAAATAACGGCTCCAAGATCATCTTGGTTATGGTACCTCGCCGATTGGGTCATACAAAAACGCTCCGGAAAATTCCTTCATTTTTTCCGAAACTGAATTTGCAATCGACGTTGGATTTTGGTCAGGAGTCGCATTTACAGTAATATTAAAACTATTGTTTTGGCTCTTGCTCACATTCGCCTTTGAAATTTGAGGTAATTTCAGTGGTTCAGCTTTCTGTTTTTTATCAGAGGAGCTGAATAAACTTCCAATGCTGGATTTTATTGCATTAAACGGAGACAAGATTTTATCGAAAATTCCCGTTGCAAACTTTGAGAATTTTTCCCAAATCGGTTTGATGCTATCCCAGATTGTAGTGAAAAATTCCTTCACTTTTTCCCAATTCGCGATGATGAGAGTCGCGCCAACTGCAAGTGCTGTAATTGCAGCTCCAATTGGATTCGCCGCCACAACCGCAGTTAGAGCTCAAAAGTGCGAGCCGCACTGGCAAAAATAAAAGGGGCCAGCGTCACGCTGGTTGCATGAAATCAAAACGCCGACTGTGCCAGTAATTGCCAACACAACTTCTGGATGAGCTTTGGCGAAGTCAGAAACAGTGGATCCAATGGCTCTCAAGCCGTCTACCAGTTTGTTTATCGACGGCAACAGCGTTTCCCCAAGGTCCATAGCAATTTCGCTGATGGAGTTTTTTAACAACTGTAAGTTGTTTGCAGTCGTTGCTGCTCGTGCCTGAAATTCCTTCTCCATGGAGCCACCGTAGGCTTTTGGATCGGAAATAAACGCCACTGCTTTTCTGTACTCACCTAAATTATTAACAAGTTTCCCCACTTCTCCTTGAAAATTTTTTCCAAAAATATCCACCAAAATTCCGGTGCGTTCCTGTGGCTTGATTTTTTCCACGGCCTCCAAAAACTGCATCAATGCACCTTGCGCATCTTCGGCAATCGCTTTTTTCATTTCTTGCGCACTGATGCCGAGCGCACCAAAAGCTTTTTGACCTTTGGGCCAGCTTTATCTGCAATCTGGCGGGGATGATCCCTGCACCAGTTTACTTTATCCATCGCTTGCAAAATTAAGCGGATCCAACGTCACGTTGGTGTTGCGCAGATAATCCGAATTACTTCACCGAACCTCCGGCACGATTTAACGCCGGAATTATTTCTTTTGCCTTCGCGACCGTATTGTTACTGAGATGGTTGATTACATCTCCAAGCTGTGTTAGGTCAGTAATCGGAATCTGGAAAACGTTTGATAATTTAGCCATCGCATCGCCAGCTTCCGAGGTTGTCATATCAAACGCAGTGGACATTTTTGCTACCGATTCCGTAAGGCCGATAAGGTCTTTTGATGCAACCAGCGTGACGCTGGACTCATTTTCTCTTGTTGAAGCAGCTTCAACATGGCACTCACATCTCACATATCTTTCAACAGACGGCAAAGCCATTAGCGCAGGTGCGGCACGCACTCTGGAAAATCAGCGACTTTCGCTACATCTGCCATGGCAGATTCGAAGTCGACAGCCGCTTTGATTGGAGCTCCAAGCGTGGCCGCCAACGCAACCGCGTCCATCATTTGGCCACGAAGATTCGCTCGCTGAGCCAAAACTGCATCGCGTTGTCCCATGATTTTATTCAACTCACCGTAGCGCGTTTTCAAGTTCGCAATTGACGATCCAAGTTTGGATTACTGAGAAACAAGCGTGCCGATATCGTTTCCGCTGGTTTTTATTTGCTCGGAAAGGTTGTGCAGCGCATCACGTTTTCCGATGTAGGCATCATTTGCTTTTGCAGCAGCAGTTTTCGATTTTTCGAGAGTAGAGAACGCCATTACTGGCGTTCCCCCTCAACAGACTAAACTTGACCCACCAAAGATTATACACATAAGATTTCCCTATAAGAAAGGAGCAGATGCAGGTTAGATAACCCGATCCAAATTGTTTTAAGACCAGGCGGTCCGTCGCTTGGAGCTCTTTTGGGA
>BNWK01000140.1 GCA_025998775.1 Alphaproteobacteria bacterium
TCCAACCGTTGTGGGCATGAAGCAACGCCTGCGCACGATTCCTTTTCTGCGCACCATGCTTGCCTTTGCTCAAGATACTTTCTAGCAATCCTATCTCTTCTGTAGTTAATGTTACTCGGTATAATTTCCTCATGTCTGCTATCCTCTATTATTTCATACATACAGAAGAATAGCAGATCCTTAACCAAAATCATACGTTTGACTGTGTACTAGACCTATCGGACAAAAATGTCCAATAGCTTTTCCATTAGAAAATCACTACTCGCACAAATGCCGCGGCTCTCTTTTTTTCTTTCTTAGCCGGTAATCATTTCAGCTGAAATTGCTACGCAAGTCTGCTATAGTCTCTCATAATCCAGGCAAATCTAATCATAGTACCACTGTAATTTTGGTGCCATTTTTGTGGCCATATTTCATATTTTTTCAAAATACGATACTGAAAATTCAGAAAAAAATACGGCCACTTGCGATTTTTGAGCAAGAATTCAATAGCCTTGATGCTCAGCGTATTGCTGCCGAAAACTACATTCGGAGTCAACAAGGAAAAGGTTGGGTTATTCTACCTCAGCACTATGACGACGGCGGTTTTTCCGGTGGCAATATGGACACAGACCAGCTCTGCAAGAGCTACTGAACGACATTCAAGCCGGAGCCGTAGACTGCGTTGTGACATACAAACTTGATCGTGTATCGAGATCGCTATTCGATTTCACAAAAATCATTCACATTTTCGATGAAAACAAGGTGATTTTCGATACAGTAACCGAATCGTTCAGCTCAGCGAATCCATCTGGCAGACTCATGCTGAACATGTTGTTGAGTTTTGCCCAATATGAACGTGAACTTACCATCGATCGTGTGCGAGATAAATTCTCGGAATCGCGTAAAAAAGGCCTTTGGATGGGAGGCCCGCCACCGCTAGGCTACGACGTAAAGGATCGAAAATTGCTGATAAATGAGGATGAAGCAAAAGTTGTGAGGCTGATTTTTAAGAGATTTTTGTTAACAGAATCATGTCGACAAGTTGCTGATGAACTGAACAAAGCAAAATATCGCACAAAAGCTCATAAAAAAATGGGAGGAAAATTGTTCGACCCAAATTACCTCAGAAGGTTATTGACCAATGTTCAATACAAAGGCTGCGTAAAACACAAAGAGAACATCTATAAAGGCGAACATGAAGCCATCATCGACGAAGAGACTTGGGAAAGCGTGCAGAAAATTTTTCAGCCCAATAATGCGCATGGCAAAAGATATGCGACACGCTCTCCAGCAATGCTTAAAGGCTTAATCAGCTGCGGTGCTTGCAATTGCGGAATGATTCCAACTTCCAGCAATAATCATGGTTTAACGTACCGCTACTACGTCTGCAACAATCATCTTAAAAGCAGAAGTTGCAATAGTCTGAAAATAGTTCCGGCGGAAGAAATTGAAAAAGGCGTCGTTCAAGAGGTTTTGAAAAAAATCCGCACATCGGAAGTTGTTATGAACATCCATGAATTGAACAAATCTAGCAAAAAATTATCACCGGATGATCTGAAAATCATGATCGATAATATTTCGGAAGTATGGAACGCTCTGTGTCCGAACGAACAACGAAAAATTGTGCGACTACTGATTGCAGAAGTCGACCTTTACGAAACACATCTTGATTTGGAAATAAATCTCAATGGATTCAACAAATTACTGCTAGAGTTTAACGAGCACGCATGATGCTGGAGCCGCAGTTTTAGTGGTTAAAAAATGACAAAAACGCTGGAAAATGAGGAAGAATTGCTGGTTCAAAAGGTGAAAATACCGTTCAAAATCTTAAAGAGAGACAAGCATAAGCCCCACATCATCAAGCCAAACAACTCCGTCGACGAAAAAATCATGGACGACATTCTAGTTCAGGCTCTCGGCAAGGCAAAATTGTGGGAAAACGAACTCATGAGAGATGAAATAGATTTGGAGGAATTTTGCGAGAAGAAAAAACTTACGATGAAATATGTCATCAAAGTTTTACGCCTCAATACGCTGAGCCCAGGCATCAAAGCAGCAATTATGAACGGAACTCAGGCAAAAACGCTGGTACTGAAAGATCTGCTGAAGAAACCGTTTCCGTTGCTATGGGGCGAACAGGAACGGATGTGAAGACTGAGCACCGCCAGCAGGGGCACACGCTTGCTGGCAACCTATTTCTGCAATGCTTTGATTTGAGCAACTGATAAGCCAGTAGCTTTAGAAACGTCTTCAGCTGTCATGCCCATAGATAACAAATTAATGGCAGTTTCTCTTTTTCCTTCTGCTTTGCCTTTTTCAATGCCTTTTTCAATGCCTTTTTCAATGCCTTCTCTTCTAGCTTTGTTGACATCATGAGACCTAGCATTAATGGCATCATTTTGTGCTTTTAAGCGCATATTATATATGCGTCTCGTTTCCGGATCTTGGCTCAAATGTATAAGACCTTCCATGGCTTCCTTCACCTCCTTAATGGTTAAAAACTCCGGCGGAATTGTTTGCGGCGATTTCAAAAACGACATCCAAACCGAAAATAAATCAGAAATATTGGCTCGTTTCTCATCAATTTTTTTCAATTCGATGATAAATATGCGAAACTTATCGCTAGCCGATACCGCCGGATTTCCTGCCGGATCTTCTTCATACATAAACCTGATTTTGTGTGTATGATAATTGCGGCCAGTTTCGTTATAATTGGTAATCCAAATTGATATAAGATTCGGAAGAGAGTCATATTCATCGCCTTCATGCAGTTCTTCCGGCAACATTTTAGATTGACCAAAAGCGGCGCGATTGACGATGTTCCCTTCATCTTGACACTGAATCTCGATTTGTATTTTTGTATTGTCGTCAGTTGTTGCGCAAATATCTAGTCGAACACTTTTTCCATCTTCCATATCCTTTGGAATATCAGTATTTTCGAGAGTAATATCCTGAATAAAGGGATTACCGTCCAATATCGAGTTCAGCAGACTAATGAGCACCCGCTTATGATCCTCTTGCCCAAACAGACCCTTGAAGACAAAATCATATCGAGGCAATAATAAATCAACGTTTTCTGCATTTTTAACTTTTCGCATAATCTGCTTCTCTCATATATCGATCGTATTATACCATATTTTTGTTGAAAGCGGTAGTTTTTTCTGGGGTAAACTTTGCGATACATACAAGCAAAAAACAGGCGCAAAAGAACAAAAACTCCCAAATGTCCGACAATTGCACAAAGTGTAGATTTAAAAACACAAATGGAAAAAGTTCGAATCCAACTCGCCCTGCGAAGTGCGAAAAATGTCGTTTTGTGTCTAA
>BNWK01000141.1 GCA_025998775.1 Alphaproteobacteria bacterium
GAGATTGCTAAAGCCATTCATCAAATTCGAATACGTGGAACTTGGCACAAGGCCGAAATAACCAAAAAAACGAAAGATATTTTCAAAAAAATCAAAATAGACAGGTTAACTTGAAGCGGGGTTAGGGCTTAATATCGACTTCCATAACAACAATCCTTCAATTACTTGCATAGATTGTTAACCATTTCTTCTTATTCTCATACTAAAATTTTTCATGAGGCCGCCCTCGGGTGCCCATCGCGACGAGGTTACAGCACCTCCAAGAACTGCTATCCTGGTCTATAAAAATATTCGCCGCCCCGACCATCACAGCATTAGACGGAGATACACTGGAACAGATGAAGGCAGATCTGCCCAAACACAGCGACATATTAGTGGACAAGGACGACAGGCTACCAGAAAGCCTCAGAATCGCGCTGTGGCTCGAGATTGGCCTGATCCAGAAGCTGATCAGCGAAGTAAGATTTCCATGGGAAGAGCCTCAGAAGACCGAGAAGAGCGCGTCTTCGTGAAGCGCTGCGACGCAATGCTTCCGCCTGGCCCCCCGAAACTTAACTTTTCACATGGTCCGGGGTTGAGAAACACATGGCAGTTACGGCTACCGCGAAGCATCCCTAGAAACGCGAACGTGCACGCTACATGTTGGAGGCTGGGACCGGAATCGGACCGACGTACGAGGATTTGCAGTCCTCTGCATAACCACTCTGCCACCCAGCCGCGCTGTATTTCACGCTCCGTATATTTATACAGTTTCAAACAAAAACGTCAAGTCCAAGAAATGCGCTGCACGACCTTTTCTGCAAATAACAGAACTAATTTTGGGGAAACTTTAGCTTTTTAGAGCCTGCTGCACAATGGGCTGTTTTTGAAAGACACTCGTGCTCTAGAGGCTAGAAAGAACGCAGTGTAGGACCGCATTGCCTTGTACATGAGGATAAGAAATAGCGAGTGCTGCAAGCACCGAAGCCAATTGGGAAAAAGAGCCATTATGCAGCAGTCTCTTTTAGTGGCCATCTTGGACGAGGACGAAAATCAAGATCATCGAATTTGTTATCCCTGGCTTTCTCTACGCCGTTCCAGGCGATCATTACGCCGTTGTCCGTACATAAATTAATTGGAGGAGCACAGAATCTGACCTCATGCCTATTGCATATGAGCTGCATGCTATTTCGTATGGATTTGTTTGCAGCCACTCCCCCGGAAATAACAACGGCATCAAGATTTATATTTCTCGATTTGCACAAACATAGAGCAGAGCTCATTTTATACGACAAAACATCATTTACGGTACGCTGAAAACTTGCGCATAGATCCGCCTTGTCTTGCTCACTTTGGATATGCTTTTCAATGGTAATGCGCACTGCAGTCTTTAGTCCAGAAAATGAGAAATCCAGCGAATCCTTACTGCATAAAGGACGTGGCAAATTGAATCTGTCTGGATTTCCGTTGTGAGATAGCTTTTCAACCGCCGGACCTCCTGGATACCCCAGATCCATCATTTTTGCAGCTTTATCGAAGGATTCTCCGACAGAATCGTCCAGTGTCTTTCCAATTATTTCGAATTGTTCGACGCCATGGGCTATGCAAATCTGACAATGTCCACCGGAAGCCAGCAGCAGCAGATAGGGAAAATTTACGTCGTTAGTCAGGCGTGCGCAGAGCGCGTGAGCCTCTATATGGTTAATGGCAATGAACGGAATTCCCAGAGAAAACGACATGGCCTTCGCAAATGTTGCTCCGACGATTACTCCTCCGATGAGCCCCGGTCCGCATGTTCCAGCAACAGCGTCAAGATCAGAGGCAGTCATCCCAGCGTCAGTAATGGCTTTTTTCACGACGATGTCGATTTTTTCCAGATGTGCTCTGGCGGCTATCTCCGGAACAACCCCAGAATACGCCAGATGCTCCAGAGTTTGGGAATAGATCACATTTGATAGTACCGCACGATCGTCGGTAACGACCGCAGCGGCGGTTTCGTCGCAGCTTGACTCAATACCCAATATACGCATCGCACCTCTAACATCAACTTTTCTGGTGTGATTTCACCACGAGCGTTTACTCTTGTCAATTACATCGTTATGAAGCGCAGCAGCAGTTGTTAGAACTGCTCCTCTAAAGAAGAGCCGTTCTTACGTGTTCAATTAGTAACAATGAAATATTATTGCATTAGTCCGTCCACGAACTTTCCTGTATATAAGATTTTTCCATCGCGGTCGGTAAGTGTTCCATACCCATTTGGAAGATTAGCCGCAAAATCTCCAGTATATTTTTTCCCATCGTTATAGGTCGTGGTTCCAGTCCCGTTCAGAGTATCTTCAAAGAAATCGCCATCATAGTAAGTCCCATTGAATAAAAGATTTATGTATTTTCTATGTAAACTATCATTAATTTGAAAATCGTCGTCCTGCAGCATGCGATTGACACGTTTTTCACTGGTCTTGAATTATTGACCATTTTGTTGGCTCATCGCCATTGCAATCGACGCCACACTGCTGCTTCCTGAGTACAGCATGCCGCTTATAACTTGATAAAAATTGTTCAATGTTACACTATTCAAATTACCAAAATACTCAGATATTATACTTGGCATTCCAATGAGATAGTTGCCACTATGAAACCAAAAGACCATTTTCCTCTATTGACCTCGATTGCCAATTGGTTTGGGGGGCTTTTGCCACTCAGGCTTAGAAATCTCCGCTATTTTTGATAATCCTAAAGCCGGCTATATTTCACACACACTAGGCGATGTCTTCCAGATATAGGCTGATGTATTTTTCTCCATTTCATTCAGAGACGGACAGTTCGTTTTGACAAGCCCGGGGAAAATCTTGGAAACAAAAAATTAAACCACTACTTTAACGGATTATTAATATATTTCTGCAATAATACACATATGCGTTGTGAAAAGAAGGAGAAGACAATGAGAAAAGCGAAATATTTGTTGACGGCTATGGGCGTGTGGCTTCTTTGTTCGAGTCTTTTTGCTATGCAAAGGAGCACTTCTGAGCTAAATTTAAGAAGCCATGGGGCATCCGGAGCTGACCACCCGCAAGCTACTGAAGCCCGTACTGGCCAAAGCTTGTCATCATCCATGGATTTTATTCAGTGCTACATCAGAGACAATCGTGGTGATACCGCGAGAGTGACTTCCATGTATACTCCGCTCAATTGAGAACTTGCATATTGCATAAAAAATTGTTAAAAAGAGATCATGAAGAATTTTTTAACAGATATAGAAAGAGCAGATTTGAAGAAGAGGCACCGAACCGAGAAAGATGGTC
>BNWK01000142.1 GCA_025998775.1 Alphaproteobacteria bacterium
AGCCCCAGTCATTGGGTCTCCCATAGCACCACCGATAATGGTTGAGATAGGTGAAATCAAAGGTTTCACAAAGAGAAGGACAGAAGTAAGTACCTTTTTCACTACCTTTTTAAAACTCTCCAATCCCTTTTTGAAGAAATCTACGAACTTTTTTAACTTCTTATTGTCCCCAACGCCCATTTTCCTAAGATTTAAAATTGAAGAAATGGTGGGATCGGCTCACAAAGGCAAGAAAGCAGCAAAAGTAGCTCAAAACATCGGGACAGGATTGAAGATTGCAGGACCGATCTTGGGTGCGATTGGAACGTTGTTTGGAATTGGCCCTATAGTCGGTGCAATAGTCACTGCTGGGGGTCAAGCATTGGAGTGGTATGGAAAGAGTGAAGAGAATAAAGCAGATGAGGAAATTGCATGGGATAATAGGCCAGCTCCTACGTATAAGAAGTTCTACTATAACGGATAAAAGGAAGGATGGGTGAGAAGGATGAGTGAGGATGAGGATGGGTAGAGGGTTGATGGCTCTTATTTTTTTTTTGAGGATTAAAATACATGATTAGGTATTTCATTACTACTTCACTGAAAACGATGCTGCCTACTTGGTGGGTGTATCACAATGGACCAAAGAACCTCACCGTATTGACCGTTCATTATATACCTGAGATTCCGCCGAAGGAAGAAGTTGTAGAAGAAGAGGATACAGAAGACCCAGAGAGGAGTAGGAAACAGACGGATGCTGTAAAATGGGATCCTCTAACGGCAAAACCTGCTCTGACTACCCATGATCCGTTATTATACGAAGCACAGGAAAAGGAAATTGAAGACAGGACGGTAGAAGGAATGAAAATGACTTTTTGGTATCCATATGTAAATTCTGAGAGACCGTTTAATGGACTCTTGACTGCCTTGTGCCTTGGTGGTTGTGTACCCGATTTAATTCAAGAAATCGCATGGATTTTTGATACGGACCTTCATTGGTCACAATATTGCTTGGCACATGAGCTACGATGTAATATAGACTTGGTAAAAAACTTTGTTGGGAACACTTGGGACTTGCCAGCGTATTTAACTGCATATGCCATTTCTTTTTTAATTGAGAATACGGGTTACTTTGATAAGATAAAACGTGTGGAGTTAACAGGCATTGCCGGGACTTTGGGATCTCAATTGGCAAGTGAGTTTGGATCGGTTAAGAATTTTGACCTGAGGACAACGTTGAGAGAGATAGCGTGGATTAAGTCTCAGCGAAACCCGGATTTTGCAGGGAAGGTTGCCACGCCTTTGGATCTTGTTAGAAAGGAGGTGGAGCCAAGCATTTATCAACACCCCAGGGCTTACCAGTTTGACCGATTTAGACCGTATATCACTGAGGGAATCAGAATTTGTTTAGATAATGAGTATGATATTGAAAAATTCAAACCGAAGATAGACGAAAACAAACTGGCCGAGTTAGCGTTGGGGTATTTTGAAAGCATGGAAGAGGAACTAACAGAACAGAATTTATCGAAATTTAGGGATTGTAAACGTGCATTGGCGTTGGTGTTTCAGAGTGTGTTAGAATTAGATTTGGGGTACGAGGCAAAAGAGGAAACTGGACAGCTGGGGTATTTTAAGACTTCGAGGTGGATATATGACCCCGGTGAGGGAAAGGCAATGGTTGTTTTGAAGCCGTATGAGAAGTATAAGTTCGATGAAGCAATTAAGCCATGGGTCGTGTCGGATGCGATTTATACAGGACTGAGTGTTTGGGACTTGAATTTGATGTGTAAGAGGATAGCACGAAGCTTTGTGACTGATAATATTGAAAAGTTTTTGTTATTCAACGTAGAAGGAAATATATGGGAAGCCTTGGACTACTATTATGGACAAAGAAGTGGCACTATAAGTACGAATAGACCTATAAAGATTCGAAGGGGAGTGTTGGGCTATAACTCACCCATAGTGGACGTGATGATATATAAGAGCTTTGTGTCGAATAAGATGAATGAGAGTGTGTGGAATAAAGATATGTGGGACAACATGGTTTATGGGAGTAATAACGAGTCAATATTCCCGACAGCATGGGATATCTTTAATTGCACTGATAGAGTGATAAGTGAGGTGAATGACTTGTATCGGGTTTTTGACAATAGGGAGATGATGAAAAAGGTAGTGTTGAAGGCCATGACGGTATTAAATGGTGGTGAGGCTCCAACAATAGTGGACAATGACAACGTTGATAGTGCAAAGGTAGTGGGTGATATGGTTGTGAAGAGTCAAGAAGCGTTGATGAAGACTTTAACAAAAGGGTTGCATGATGGGGTTGCCTCCGGGAATACGCAATCCACGGAGCAAAAAAAGCAGATGACAACAACAAGTGTCCATAGTAATTTGGCAGTGTTAAATTCGGACTATTCTCAGATAAGCAGTTTGACCCCAGATAAATTCATTATGTACGCAAATGAGACAGCATATCCGAAAAAATTTCAGATCCCACCGGGAATGGAACTGAATGAGGTTGAGTTTTGGTTAAAGAATTTGGATGGGAGTCTTGTTACGGCTGAAAAAATAAAAAGTATAAGAGTAGAACTGGTATTGGAGGTTGAGAGAATAAAGAAGGGGATAACTGAATAAGCATCATATTCTTCTCATATAGTATTTTTTTCTTCTTTGTTCGTCTCTATCGAAGTCATCGTATCTATCATAGTCATCCTCATATCTATCATATATTTTTCTTATCTCATCCCGATTTTTGCGCCTGGGATAGTCTCCACTTGGACTCCGTTGCGAATATGGCACTGTCCTTTGCTCTCTCAGTCTTTCTATTTTTCGTCTTGCCCTCTCCAGGGCCTCAGTATGGTCGTCATATCTTCTACGCTTATCATATTCTTCACGTTTTTTATGTCCTTTTCTTCTCTCCGGGTAAAGCCAGAATATGTTTGAAGAAGGTGTCGCTGAGATCATTTTTTCTCTCTCTTTTTCCATTATGAAAAAAAAATTAAGCAGGGGAGTCAATAGTCCATCCCTTTTCCATTGCTTTTTCAATTGGTACGGCAGTAAATGTAAGGGGGATGCTTGCTATATGTATGGGAATATTCCGGTCGATTATGTCTAAGGAGAATAATGAGAGAAACCAAATCGTTAATAGCAACCTCGAGGAGTTAGTCGTTAACGAAGAAAACGAAAAAGCATTCGACAATCTACACAACAAAAACGCAGGCAAGGAATTTAAAGAAGATTTAAGTAACGAGTGCTTGATGTTTGTTGTACCCAAGGATGAGGAAGCGTTTAATAT
>BNWK01000143.1 GCA_025998775.1 Alphaproteobacteria bacterium
TCTTCTCACTGCTTACACACCTACACCGAAACCGAAGAGGGAGTATTCGTCGTCGGGGGCTCCTGCTTGGGGAGCGGAAAGTAAGCGCTGTGCAGTCACAAGAGTTTGAGAAGAAGAGACGTTCGCAGAAGAGGAAGAGGGTGATGAAGATAGAGAAGAGGGTTGTGAGGATGGTGAGAGTGGTAGAGAGAAGATGGAGGGGACTACCAGATTACCAGTGATGAGACCTTGAAGACTGGAAGGGAGATTGAGTGTTAATGTTTTGCTGTTTACTGCAGCCATTGTTTTATGCATTGCTATTTTACGTGTGGATTTTGGTTTGACGGTAGTACGGACCTCCACCTCTTTCTTCGGCCTCCCTTTCTTTGGTTTCGGTGTAGGTGTGTAAGCAGTGAGAAGAGATGGATACAGCGGAAAATCAGGAGATGAAGAAAAAAATGAAGACAAAGAAGCAGAAGAAGAAGGGGATGAGGAAGACGGAAATGAAGATGGAGATGAACTAAAAGAACCAGAAGCAGTAGGAGAAAGTGAAGAATAGCGTGGGCGTTTGTGTTGTGATGTCGACTCATTATTATCACTATCACAAGTCTTATATAGCTGTGTATCTACCGAATCACTTCGGCGCCTTTTCGCTTTTTCTCTCAACTCTAGCTCTTCCCCTTTCTTCATACCCTCAGACTTGCCCTTCGCTGTGTACACTCCAGTTTTTGCTGTTGGAGAGATGGGAGTAGTGGGTAAAGAAGAAGGAGAGCCGCTAGACAAACTCACGGGTGAAACTGAACCAGGGAGAGAGGAGGATGTTGAAGGTGATGAAGTAGGAGAGAGAGAAAGACACGGGAAATGGAGTGATAGAGAGGAGGAACACGTGTGTGGGAGTAGTGTAGGTGATAACGGAGATGGAGGCTGAAAGGGTGAAGCTGATTGTGTGCTGGGCTGAAGAATGAGTGGTGGTGGTCTGTTCAGTGACAGGGAAGAAGATGAAGAAGATGAAGCAAGAAGAGACGTGGGTGATTGAGAAGGGAGTGAAGGAGCGGCAGGTTGGGCAGGGTGAAAGGGAATACGTCTGGGTGGTCCCATCACTCCAATTGGAAAGGAAGTGAGTGACGGTAAAGAGGGAGGAGATGAAGGAGAAGAAGAGGAGGACAGTGAAGAAGTGTTTTGTGGGGAGGTGGATAATGATGACAGAGAATGAGGAAGAAGAGGAAATGAGGAAGAGGAGGAAGGAGAAGGGGAGGTGGACGAGGAAGACACAAACTTGTTTCCCCAATGAGAACGCATCGCGGAGACTGTGTTGTGCTTACTCACCACCTGTACATGTGCCGCTGCGCCTTCTCCTTCTTCCCTTGGTTTATCTTCCCTCTCAACCTCACCCTCTGCTTCCTTCTCAAGCCCACTGTCTTTACTCCTACTCTCTTCCACCTCTTTCTTCTCACCTTCCCTCTCTTTCTCTTTTTCCACACCCTCAATCTCTCCTTTGCCTACCTTCTCCACCTCTCTATGATTGCCTTTTTCCACACTCGATTCTTTCTCCTTTTCTATATGCATTTCATCGTTGACACCCTTCTCTTTCTCACTCCCCTCCTCTCTGCGTTGCATATCATAATAAGCACTCGTGATTGCGTCTTCCTCAACCATTTCTTTCCACTCCTTCCTTACCTCTGGTTTGTTCACCTCCATCCCTTTCTTCACTTCTTCATCCTGAACGGGATGTCCTGTGGAAACTCCAACCTCCTTCTCTCCACTTTTCATCCATCCCTTCTCCCCCTCTTTCTCCATACCATCCTTCTCCTGCTTCTTTCCCGCCTCATCACCATCTTTCCTAGACCGTTTCTCAAAACCCGTTTTCGCCCACGTCGACGCTGCCTGCTTATGCTCCCGTTGCCGGCTGCGCGTGTCGGTGGTACCAAGAACTGGCTGTGGTGCATGATGCGAGCGCGCCTTCGCTTTCCCTTTACCCGAAGAGGACGTCTCAGAAGGGGAGAGGAGGACAGCAGCAGAAGTGGAATCGGTGCCGGAGGTGGCGTCAGTGTTGTTGGACAAGATGGGAGAAGTGAGTGGATCAGGCGGAGGAGGAGGCCGCTTCCTTGGTGATGAAGGCACAGGCCCGTCGGGATCTCCCATTCGAACGAGCGGGGCGTACGCGCGATCCGCGCGTGGCTCCGCCTTCGTCGATCGGTCCCGAGCGTACGTGTTCTGCCAGCTCGCCTCGCTGAACATGGCCGACGTGATGCCCTTCTTGCCCCACACATTTGTCGTGGCCAGCGGGTTCGGCACAGAGTAGGCGAAGTATCCAGACTGTTTGGATGCTGAGGAAGAGGAAGAGGATGAAGAAGCCAAGTGTGAAAAAGAAGGAGAGGACGAGAGTGAGGATGAGAAAGCAGATGAAGGTGAAGGTGTGGGAGAAGATTGTTGCCCTTTTTCGCTTCCCTTTCCTATAGCCTGCCCTTTCTCCTGCTCATTCTCACTCTCTTTCCCCTTCTCCTTCTCCTTCTCCTTCTCTGTTACCCTCTCCCTCTCTTTTTCACCTTCCTTCTCCTTTCCAATATCGGCAATCACTAGACGTTGCGAGTATGTAGGCTCCGCAGGTGGTCCCCCTGCGTAGTACAGATACAGAGGCTCAGGAGGCTCTGCCCCGTAGGACCAGGCAGATGGTGCTGAAGAAGAAGATGAGGATGAGGTGGATGAAGTGGAGGAGGAGGAGGAAGTGGAAGAGGTGGAGAAGGTGGAGTCTGTGCGTTTATGTAAGTTCTTTGCTTTGTCTTCTCCTTTCCCCCCCTTCAATTTCCTCCTTTTCTTTCTGCGGCTCCTATTATCCTCTTCATCTTTCTCCTCCCCACTGAGTATTTCATCGCCTTCTTCCCACTCTTCATTCACAACATCCTTCGGCTCTTCCACAACTTCCACCTCGTCTTCGGCTTTGTCTCCTGCATGGAATGCTGTCTCCAAAAGAGGCACACGCTTTTTACTCTCCTTCTTTTCCGCCCCTGCAGCCGGATTGCCTGCCGCTCCGACATCTGCCCCTGCAGCATTAGACGCCCTGCCAGCTCCCTTCCCCTTCTCCTTCTTTCCATGGGCCCCTGCACCCTCACCACCCGCCCCCTTTCCAACGTCCTTCTCCTCCACTGCCGCTCCCGCAGTCGCAGCCGGTTTGTCAGCCGCTTCGCTCATCTTGTGTGCTGCCTTCAAGCGAAGGAAGGGGGTGGCGTGCTTGCAGCAGAGCGCAC
>BNWK01000144.1 GCA_025998775.1 Alphaproteobacteria bacterium
CGTAATGATCTCAAGAAGAAGCCCAAGTCACAACGGTATGAATGCCACGGATTTACAAACAGTCATCGGTAAAGAAGGATTCGTGATGATGGTTAATAATTACAACAGTGTTAAGGAATTCGATGTCTCTATGGACAATTTGAATGAAATGACCTTCTATATTCGGACCTGGAATGGGTACACTGATCAACGTCTTCCAAGCTATGTTGACTTCATCTGCGAGTTAGAGCTGCTGTTGGTTGATGAATCTTAAACTTTAGCCAAGACAAAATGAGTCGAATTGTAGAATCCGTCAATGGTAAATCTGGTGTTGTCACTATTAGAGCCGCCGATGATTCCATGATTGTGAATAACACAGGAACTTTTATCACTTTGCAATCAACAGGTGGAAGCGGAACTCAAGGACCACCAGGACCTCAGGGTCAAAAGGGTGATAAGGGTGATAAAGGAGACAAAGGCGATAAAGGTGATACAGGCAGTGGAACTCAAGGCCCACCAGGACCTCAGGGACAGAAGGGCGATAAAGGCGATAAAGGTGACACTGGTACCATTGGTAATTTTGACGGGAACTTGAGCACCACTGAAATGCTAAATATAACAGGTGAAAAGGGTTTGTTTTTAACGACAGCAAGCGATGCTAATCACGGTGGGGACGTTACTTGGAGATGCTGGGATACGCACGATGGAACTTATGGTAGTCTGCAAAACATAACTATAAAAGTTTCGGATTTCTGCATCGAGTTTAAAAAGGCAAACGGTGCTCGAGCGCAACTCGTGTGGGATACCGCTTTACTTCCCGTTGATCCTGAGATTCCGATTATACCAATAACACCTGGTGAAAGACCTGGAGTTGATATCACTCCACCGATTGGAGAGATTGACGCAGACTAAGTAATTATCTTTATTTCACTGAAATGACTTACGCTTACGTAGTTAATCAAGCAATTCCTATTGTTGAATCAGTAAACGGTAGATCAGGTGTGGTAAATTTTGAAGGATCTGAGTCAGTGTTAGTAAAAAACACCAGAGATGGAATCAAGTTTGAAGTTCATCCAGACATACTTGGTGGACTTGGACCTGGTGGGGATAGCAATCACGCTGGTGAAGGAACATATAGCATAGCTTTGGGATACAATAGTACAGCTACAGGACGTAATGGAATTGCTATCGGTCGTGGAAATCATGTGATAGGAGATGATTCTTCAGCGTTCGGGACTGGTAGTACTGTTAATGCGCTGAACAGTATAGTATTAGGGAATGGAGTAGAATGCACAGAAAGTAACCAAATTGTCATCGGAGGGATAGATCAAAATAATATAATAATCAGTGGAAGTTTGTCCGTACCAAGTATTGGCGGTTCATCAGAGGGAGGACTTCCGATTTCGACTGTGGATGGTAAGCCGTTACTTATCCAACCTATGAATTATCAACCGAAAGTAGTCATAGGAGGAAATTATTACGGAAATGCGGGTAATGCCCCTTCGACTAACGAGAGTCTCAAAGTTTATGGAAGAACAACACTTGAAGGAAATCTAAATATCGGTGCAAGTGGCGGAGATAAGCAGCTGTTCTTGAACGGAGTAGAAATTGATGGCAAACATGCAGGTGAAGGTGAAAATAGCATAAAATTAGGCAATGGCGGTACTACTGTCGGTAATGACAGCATAAATATAGGAAATAGCAACACTGTAACTGGGCACGGCAGCTTCGCTATCGGAGTCAGTAACAGTGCAATAGGAAATCAAAGTGTGTCGCTTGGTAATGGCAATGTCGCAAATGGTAGTAGAGGTATTGCAATTGGACAAAGCAACGAAGCTGCTGAAACATCATCTATAGGTATTGGTTATAGGAATAAGGCAAATGGTGCAGACAGTGTTGGGATCGGACACAATAACGTGGTTAATGGAGAAAGCAGCTATGCCTTTGGATACCAAAACACTGTTTCGTCAAACGAAAGTGTTGCGCTTGGTGTTAATAATGTAGTCGCTGGAGCGAATTGTGTTGCAATCGGATCAAGGAGTGGAGTCAGCGGTGAGCAAAGTTATGTCTTGGGATATCAAAGCGTTACTGAGGCTGATAACAGTATAGTAATCGGAAACCATATTTCGAACACTGAGGCCAACACAATTGTTATCGGAGATGGTAATCACAACACCAAAATTCCCGGCAATTTGTATATTGGTGCAAGTGGTGGAAGTAAACAACTGTTCTTAAATAGTTTGGAAATCAAAGTAGTAAATCCAACATCAACAGCACAAGAAACTGGTGAGACATATTTTGGTAAAAAAGTATACATCAAAACATGGGAAGGTAATGTAAGTGGAATAGTAGAAGTCCCAAACTTCTTCCCAACATACAATTCAAAGTTTGTATCAGCTGGAGGAAACGTTGCATTTAATGACACTACTTCATTTCCAATTCCATATTATGGGGCATCTGATTTTAAGTGTTTGCTAACAAAAGGTCTTACGTCACTGTTTGTAGATTTCGCTTCTCCCAGCTCCGGAGATCCCAGTGAAGTCAAGGTCTGGGTGAAATACGCTGATGATTAAACAAGTGTTAACATTTTTGAAAATTTTTGGAAGTGCAGACATGGGTACATGGGTACATGGGTACATGGGTGTTTGCGTCAGTGTTTTGAGCTCTCATTGATGTCAGTTAGGCAGAATTTGACGCTGAATCCGAATTTTGCGTTACCAAGGGCTGGTTTTGCTTGGTTACCAAGTTAGTGAGAAATTGATGTTTTTCACTGTTTTGAAAAAGGTGCGAGGTCCGTTTTTCACTAAAATGAAATGTCAGACAACATTTTCAAAACACTAATTTTGGGGCTAAAGTTGGGCCTTATTTTTGCCTTTTCTGGGGCATTAGGGTTGAATTTAGGGTGTTTTTGGGGCTTGTTTTAAAGAAAAACACATTTTTTCGACCTCGCACCTTTTCTATACAGAACCCCTACTACTTAGGTGGATCGACAGACAAATCAGGATTGTCGGGGTCAGATGTTGGTGGATCGGGTGGAGTAAATGGATAGTATGGATCTGGCGGAAAAGGATCGTCTGGATCAGGAACATCTCCTTTGCTTGTATCCCAGACCTTCGGTTTTGACA
>BNWK01000145.1 GCA_025998775.1 Alphaproteobacteria bacterium
AAAACCATAACACTTCCAAAACTGTTAAATTACACTGAAAAACACTGAAAATACGCACTCATGGAAAAGAGCCAACTTTTTTTTTCGATGTTTTCAAATCCTGGCTCCTCATCAATTTCTTTTTCGAAATATTCAATGCATAACATTTCAAAAAAGTGTAACATCCAATGTTTCAATATTGTAACAGGTCATGTGTCAAAAAGCAGTCAATCAAATGGACTTGGTAAGTATGCAAATTACTAAGGAATTATCATTTTTCATTTCATCAAGTCAGCCAACAGCAATTGTCTTGCATCTTGTTGATCATTTTGCGCGAGATATTTCAGATCATGTTTTGGAGTGTTCGTATTCATTGTTTTGCTTCTGATGTTGAGATTGATAAGGAGCCAATACAACTGAATTGTGTCAAATGTAGCTGTAAGAATCCACTCTATTATAAGATCATAGCAATCATATTGAACAAAACGAGAGATTTCACTACTTCGAACTTCAAAGTTATTCTTCAGAAACAGTACAATATAAGTCTCGATTTTTGCATTTAATTATTCGTTTAAGACTTTTACATCAGTTCCATCAGGTAAGTAATCAAAGAATAATCCTTCTCTGTTGCTTAGATTTCTGTACACATTAGTTAATTCCGCATTAGACTTCGAACTGGAATTCAATTGTCTTAACAACATATTCAGCATTTGTGAGTCATTAAATCCGCCAAAGAGTATGCACGTGTCGAGGTTTCTCTTCACTTGTGGTGGCAAAGCAAATCCATCTTGCATGCATAGAAAGTAAGTTATTTTTGGCTGTCTGTTCTGATGAAGCAAATCAAGTAAAGGTTTATTCTTCATAGTTTTGAAAATGTTAATTGCATCATCGTAAAGCACTACTGTACCTGGTGTGCGATCACCAAATTCCTTAACATCAACTGCTCTCAACAAATCTTTCTTACAATTTTCTGTGATGTCATACACCAATCCCTTCTCAATTGTCTCCTCATAGGCTGACTTTGCATCGACTAAATCTTTTAAGAATGGAATCATGTTCGCATAACTTACAACTCTCGTTTTCAATTTTATGAGAGGAAGGAGTCCTTTCACTGTTGAATCATTAGTCTTATCAGTACAATATACAAAAGAGTTATAACCACCGTGATCAGGTAATTGTGACAACTTAATCAATTCTCTGAGGACATTAAAGGTCTTACCACTACCTCTTCTACCAATGTATAAATTAATGCTATTCCTTCGAAAGTTCAATTCAGGATCAATGAAGGATTGTAGTTGTTCTGATTTATCAATACCTCTAAGAGTGCTATGAATCCTTCTGTTCACAAACTGCGTGAGCATTTTTTGTTCCACTTTTCTTATCATTAAAGTTATCATTAATGAATTTTTTATTGTCAGTGAAAGAAGTTTTCATGTCAGACTCAGACGCACTTGTGAGACAAAAATTACTCAAAGAAATCAGCACTGCCCCAGCTACGAAATGGGACAACAGGACACTTGATATTACTCCTGCAAAGTATGTTGCTCCTCGATCAATGGACATTCAGGAAAAGCTGCAATCAGAGGGTGTCAATGTTACTGCTGAACAGCTTCAGAAAATTTTGTCAATTGCACGACCTCCTCCAAAACGTAAAGTCCCATACTCAGACAATAAATTACTCGCCGATGTCATTAGCCATCATGGCATCAGTCATAACCCCGAATTAAATGACATACAAACTGCTCAGAATTGGTTACAAAACAGAATTGAAAGGGCTGCGCAAGCTGGTGATAAGAAAGCTTACGAAAGGTGGCAGAAATATGCTTTTGATTATCAGGATTTCGACGATAATCCAAATACAATTGATAATGTTGTTGTATACAACAGAGAGAATCCAGGGGACGTTTATTCAGTTGATGGATATCGCCTGGGAAGCAGAAACAAGAGTTTAGTACAACGTGGATATTATGGCACATTTCCAACAGCAGAAGAGAGAAAAGAGAATAAATTGAGTCCAGAGTACGCTAAATATTTGAGTAGATATCCCGATCCCAGAGAAAGACTTAAACATCCATTCAATGATAAATTTATAGCCTGGTATGACGACAAACTACCACTCTATAAGATAATTAAAGAGTATGTCACTGGTATAGCAAACGGAGTTGGCTTCACAATACGAGTGGATCCGAATGACACTACAAGCGACACTAAGATAAATAACAAAAGTCACACGACAATTATTAGTAGAGTGTCATCAAAAGCATACAGACATGTACGCAATAATCTATTCAAGGCAGAAGGATCGTTGTACACAAAGTTACCATCCAATTATGATTTCATTCAAGGAGATCCTCTCAAATTACTCGATATTATGGACTTCAAGAAGAACATGAAAGCCGTTTGGTTGTCATGGAGTACAGATCAACAAGCAGCAATCTTGCCCGTACAGAAACTGATTCAAGTACTCATTAGTGAATGTGGTAAAGTTGAACCGAAGATTTCAGTTCAGCAGTCCGATGGTAGACTCATTTTCAACGACCCAGTGGCAACCAGGCAGAATGAAGCAAAACGAGCAAGACTGGCTAATAAAGCTCCAATAAACTGGAAACAAATTCATAAGGCAACTAACACCGCAATCAAAGGTAAATACGGTGCACAACCAGGATATCTTACTGATCGAGGAATTGCGAGAAGATCAGGAGCATTAGGTAATCCAAAACCTTGGAAACCAGATTGGGTAAGTATGGATGTCGAAGGAGAGAGTGATGGATCATCTGCTGCTGCTGTTGGAGGAGGGTCAGCGTCATCATCATCATCGTCATCACGTGGTTCAGGTTCAGGTAGCACATTTACTTCACGTAATCCGTTTACTGGTCAAGTCTCTTCTTACGTCAATCCTTTCGCTTAAAGGAATCCATCTCTGTATTCTGAAGGAATCTTGTGTTCACTTTCTGCAATTATTTTTGTGTAGAAGACTGGAATTGCAATATCACTAACTAGACCTTCAGGATTCGCCCTACTCTTGCCTAATAATAACACTGGTTTCATCAGCCGTGCAACAACATTTCCACCTTCGTATCTAATAA
>BNWK01000146.1 GCA_025998775.1 Alphaproteobacteria bacterium
TGTCACAATTCACAGTGATGAGCGAAGATTCAAGCGGACTTACCGGTGGTCAGACTGGCCTTCTTGCAGACAGGTCTTCACATTCGTTGTTCGAAGGAAGAAGAGGAAGAGGAGGAGGACGCGGAGGAAGAAGAGGATGTAGAAAATGACGATGACGGGGTGTTAAATGATATCAGATTATACACTGTCTCCGTCTCTCCACTACTTTTTTCCATCTCCCGCTCTTTCTCCATTCCATTTCTTCTTCCTTCGAACAACGAATGTGAAGACCTGTCTGCAAGAAGGCCAGTCTGACCACCGGTAAGTCCGCTTGAATCTTCGCTCATCACTGTGAATTGTGACAATGACCCCATATTTATCTTTGCAGTCGTGCCTGTGTCAGCATTTGCATCATTCGCATGAGTACCGCTCACCTGCCTTCTCAGTTCGTCCTGGAAGATGCTCGAGTTTTTGAGTATGTCCATCTGTTGGAAAATCCTCTTTACCATCTCTCCTAGTTGTAGTAGTGAAGTAATAAATTACAAAGCCAACAAAATGATATCATTTGAATGAATATAAACCACACAGTACGACAAACAAAGTTCACACCTATAGGTTTGAAATATTTACCCACACGCGCGAAAAGAAACATCTTGTTTTTTGACAAAAATGATGACACGTCGATAAGCGCGGAGGCGTAAATTCGTGCCTGACGAATACAAAGAGACGCGGTAGTGTGATGACCAAGAGCCTATATTTAAAAAGGCGGATGATAAAAGAAGACATCATCTACAAACTTTGGCAGCCAATGCAATAATACAATAAAACTGGAGATGAAGAGCATCGTAATAATGAAGCAGTAAATGATCATAACGGTCGAAGGTTGTTGGAGGAGGATACGCATTCCTTCCCATTCGGTTTTTACTCTTGATTTGAATGAGAATTTCTTTGGCATTGAATGGAAAACAACTGAAAATACTCAAATCACTTGAAAAAAGACCATAGTATGGATTCAAGAATTTCCGAAATACTTCCAAATAAAGACTTTTATTCTCATTTATTTTAAGAAAAGGAATATTCTGAACAAAAGAAGGTTCATATAAAAAGATCCGTGAAGGAATATTTTGAGTTTTATTTTCTTTCTCCTTTTGATTTAACAATGACTGCTTGTTACCTTCTTGTTGAAAAGGCGGAGTAAATTGTGGGCCGCCATTGTTTTCCATAACAGGGGAAAGATTTTCAAATGCATCACCATCTGCATCTGGTGATAAAAACGGGGAATCAACAGGTTCTGGGACAGGTGAAACATGTGTGTTCAAAATCTTCTTTATAATTGCAAAAGCCTTGTTACCTGGAAAAATAGAATATAACTCTTTTACAACAACAAGAAACCTTTTTTTGTAATAGGACCACGTTTTTTCACTGGAATATCATACGTACAATTTAGTTTCCGCAATTTACAGGTTTTACAAGGTTGAGTGCTGATAAACACGTGAAATTATATTTCAATAAAAAAACCCATCACATTTAATTTTTCGCCTTCTGCAATAATCACAAGCATGTTGAACTACAGACCTTTTTTCCATAAGGCAAAATTTACCAACTTTGCTTTTTACATGAGTAATTGATACCAAGGTGTTTACATTTCATCCCCTTCGATGGGATTGATCAAATATTTAGTCTTGCTGGCATTGATATCTACTCATTTTGCCAAGAAAGCGAAAAATGATGATGATGACGATGATGAAGAGGAAGTGAAACCGAGGAGAAAGAAGAAAGTTGTGGAGGCTCCTCCTCCTCCTCCTCCTCCTCCCCCCCCTCCTGTACCCAAACGGAAACCTCCCAGGACTCTTCAGATTGGAGTGTTAAAAGATGGCAAAGTTCCAAATTGTACTAATTTTGTTGAAGTTGGTGATGAAGTTGAAGTTTGTGTCTTTTTTTTCAGATTTATTATCCATCGCGAAAACAGATTTCTTGGAATATTTCGTTGTTTTCATCACGAAAACAACTGGAAGCAACTGATGAAGATGAATCCTTTGTGTTCAGGATTGGTTATGGGGAAGCAATTGATGGTGTTGAGGTTTGCTTAATCTTTTTTTTTTTTTTTAAGTCGTTGTTAAACAGCAAGCAATATTGGGGATGTGTGTTGGAGAAAAAAGGAGAGCGTACATTCCACCTGGATTGGCTTATGGGATGAAAGGAGATGGGAAGAATATACCTGGTTTATCTCCAATAATTCATCCATTGTTTGTTTTGAAATTTGTAGGTGGTGTCTCTCTTAGCATTGACATTGAACTGTTAGATCACGAACACCGCGAGTATGATGAAAAATGGAAAAAGCGATTGGAGCGTTTGGCAGATGGAGAAACTGATGAAGACATCAAGAACTTTCCAGATGGTGATCCGGAAGAACAACGGGAAAGGGAGCGCGAAAGGGATCGCGAAAATGAGCGTAAGAAATCTGGCAAAAAAGAATCCAAAGAAGACAAAGAACGGCGTCTGGAGCATAGAAAAGAGCGTATGCGCCACCGTCATGTACCACACCGTGAGGCAAAGGATGAGGAGCGGATCAATAAGGAGTGGGAGGACTTTGTTCAGTTTAAGATTGAAAAAAGGGAAGGAAGAGAGTATAAAGAGAGTCATGCAATTCCCAAAACAATGAAGAAAACTGAAGAGGAACTTGAGAAAGAGGAAGAAACGAAAAAGCGTATTGAGAAAAAGAAAAAGAAAAAGAAAAGCAAAGGATTCCCAAAGAATATTGAAGAAATGGGCGAGTTACAACCTGATGGATCACGTTTAGTGAATTATTCATACACAGGTGGTCAAGATGATGAAGATATGGATGATGAGGATTAATCTAAAATCTCCTTTTTTTTTTTTTTTTTTTTTTTTTTTTTTTTTTTTTTTTTTTTTTTTTTTTTTTTTTTTTTTTTTTTTTTTTTTTGTGTGTGTGTGTGTGTGTGTGTGTGTGTGTGTGTGTAGGACTGTTCTAAAGTTGTCCAGAAGATGGTGGATGAAGAGAATGTTATTCTTGCTGAGATGGAGAGGAGAGATCTGGAGAGGAAGAGGAAG
>BNWK01000147.1 GCA_025998775.1 Alphaproteobacteria bacterium
TACCATCCGGCGAACTTCTTCTGTGAATACCTGGCCGCGCATCCAGACTGGAGATCTGCACTGGGCGGAGTAACCGAGACATTCGAGAAAGTCGCTGCTTCCGTAATTGGCCACTCTAGGTGGGAACCTGGGACGACGAGTTACACCGGAGTCATCCTGCATCCGGAATTGCTCTTAAAGCTGGAACATGCTGTCTCGAAGCACAAGGCCGCATCACCGCAAAACCAAACTCCCTCTGGTGTACGTTATTTTGCTCCTCCTCCGCACGGTGCTCGATTTGACCGTGGGCTGTTTTTGAGGAATACTGATAGAACTGATGTTGCCGATAAATTTTTGGAAACCGAATTTAAAACATATGATACAGCTAATCCGAAAAGTCAGGGTGAATTCACCAACGATAAAGGAGAAAAATTGATTTCTACTGTGCGCGGTTGGACGTATCGGCGAGCCGATGGATCTTCAGTGGATATCCCGTTGCAGCCTGCAAAATATTAACCACAGCTATATACATAAACAAGAAAGGGAAGTGATTGAAAAAAATATATTCTCAACTTATTTGGATATAAACATATGAAGTTTCCTCTATGTTCCCTGGATACTACTATACCGACACGGATTGTTGGTTCGATAAAAATTGTCTACGATTGTGACGCAGAGCTTGTTTCGGTGCCAATGGCTACGTTTGAGACTCCTCTTTGGCATTCGACCAAGAGGGGAGCGCTTGTGTCGCAGAAAACATCCGGCATAAAAGTAGCTGTTCTTGGCGATGTCATGACGAGATCCGTTATTCTGGAGGCGTCGAATCTTGCTGAAGCGATATCCTGCGCAAATTGGATAAAAGACAATGAGAAATCCATTGGTGATGCTATCGCAAGCAGTAGCAAATTTGCCAAGCTAAAAGAAATGCGCACCGAAATTGTCGGACGTATGATCTACTTGAGATTGTCAGTGGAAACCGGAAACGCCTCCGGCCATAACATGTCGACAAAAGCCGCCGACACAGTAATGGATCGCGTTATCTCCAATTGTAACGGAGTAAAATACGTATCGGTTTCTGGGAATTGTTGCGTCGACAAAAAAGTTTCCGCCGTAAATGGCATTTTGGGCAGAGGAAAGCGAGTGTCCGCTGAGATTTTCATTCCTCGCAATATTTGTGAGATTATTTTAAACACTACTCCGGAAAAAATTGTAGAACTGAACGTAAAAAAGAATCTTGTGGGAAGCATATTGTCCGGAGGAGTACGCAGTGCAAACGCTCACTTTGTCAATGCTGTTTTGGCGATTTATCTGGCTACGGGACAGGACGCCGCAAACATCGTAGAGGCATCTCAGGGAATTACTTTTGCCGAAATTACCGACGATGACGAGCTCTATTTTTCGGTAAATCTTCCAAATATAATAGTGGGAACTGTCGGCAATGGAAAGCAGCTGGATTTCGCCAAGCAAAACCTCGAATCCATGGGATGTTTTTTCAATGATCCGTCCTCTTCCCGAAGACTAGCTGCCATAATTGCGTCAGCAGTACTTTGTTCGGAATTATCTCTAATGGCATCCTTAACCAATAAAGGGGAATTGATGGACGCCCACTTAAGTTTGGAGAGGAGTGCATGAATATAGGCCTCGACTCCATTGCATTCTCCACGTCCAAATACTTTTTTGCACTGGAAAATTTTGCGGCTCACAGAGGTGTGGCATTTGAAAAATATTCTAACGGCATTGGACAGTCGAAAATGTCCGTATTTCCACCAAACGAGGATATCGTAACCATCGCAATTGACGCCGCCCAAAAAGCTGTATCGAAAATAGAAGATGCATCTTCCATAGATTTGCTGATATTTGCAACAGAATCGTCCTTCGATTTATCCAAAGCCGCCGGAATATATGTGCATCATTTTCTGAACTTGAGGGAAGATTGCCGCGTTATGGAAATCAAGCAGGCGTGTTATTCGGCGACGGCCGCGCTTCAGTTGGCAAAAGCGTTCGTCCATCAAAATCCGAGCTCCAAAGTGCTGGTAGTTGGATCTGACATCGTGAAATACTCGCCCGGAAGTTCCGGAGAGCCCACACAGGGAGGCGCAGCAGTTGCGTTTGTCATATCTGCCGATCCAAGGATTATGATCATTGAAAATGGATCAGGAGTTCACACCAACGACATAATGGACTTCTGGAGGCCGGTATCCGAGAGCGAAGCGATATTTGATGGAAAACTGTCGGCGTATAACTATTTGAAATCCCTGGATATATCATTCGCCCGATATCTAAAAAAAACCAACCGAACCATTTCCGATATCGATTATGTCTGTTTTCATGCCCCATTTGGAAAAATGGCCAGAAAAGGAGCGCAACAAATTCGCTGGCAAAAATCGATAGACGACACGCTTATATATAATTCGGTAATTGGCAACAGCTGCTCCGCATCGCTCTATATTTGCCTGATATCTCTGCTGGATAATGGCTCAGATTTAGCCAATAGCAGAATCGGCCTGTATAGCTACGGTTCAGGAAGCGTCGCTGAGTATTTCAGTGGAATAATTTGCGAAAAATACAAATCGTGCATTACACCAGAGGAAAATCGCCGCATTCTGGAAGATAGACACGAAATTTCCTTCGAAGAATATGAGCTGTTCTGCCGCAATCAATTTCCGCTGGAATCCGACACGTACGAAAACTCTGGCACATTCAAATTAAAGGCAATAGAAAACAAACGCAGAGTATATTTGACGGCTTGAGCAATGAGAGTTTTTGTCGCGACTCAAGAATAATTGTTTTACAAAAAACGCTTGACTGGCGGGCACGTATACTGTACAATTACAACGTAATCCTTTCTTAATTGCGATGATTAATCTTATTCGATTATAGATTGGTGAAATATATTAGCTTATACCTCTCGTGAATAATTGCTTGGAAATTGCCTAAAGATATGTTATAGATATGTTATGAAAAATTTTTTAACGCAAGAAGAAGAGTTAGAGCTGAAGCAGAAGCACCGAACCGAAAAGGATCGGCGCACGGCTGATCGTATAAAAGCGGTATTGATGTCGAATACAGGCT
>BNWK01000148.1 GCA_025998775.1 Alphaproteobacteria bacterium
GACTTTTTTGGTTTCGTCTCGATACGATTTAACATCGTAAACATACTTGCGGCCACCGATCGTTTTAATATGTAACGACATAAAATATACTCCCTAGTGGTAGTTATTAACTACCACCAAAGATAACGCTTTCTTCTCTCATTTCCAAGTCATTTCATCTGAAATTTAAATGCTGCGGAGGTTAGTTTCATGGAATTTGGGATAAACACAGGTGCTGCAAGCACTAAATTTCTAAAGGCTTTTGAGTACCTCATGTATCACGAAGGCGGATACTCAAACAATTCGGCAGACACTGGAGGAGAGACAAAGTACGGTATTTCCAAGCGCAGCTATCCACATTTGGACATAAAAAAACTGACGCAAGACCAAGCGCGGCAAATTTATTTCGTAGACTTCTGGTTGAAAGGCAAATATGAAAACATTGACGATGAAAATGTCGCGATTAAAGTGTTTGATCTGGCCGTGAATGTTGGGATTTCACAAGCAAACAAACTAATCCAGAGAGCACTGCGATCCACTGTCATTTCAGTAACAGAAGATGGCATTGTCGGCTCAATCACATTAAAAGCCATCAACAACACCGACAGTACCGACCTGCTGGCCGCCCTGAAATCCGAGGCCGCCGGATATTATCGATTGGTTGCAAACATCAGTCAATCACAACAAAGATTTATCACCGGATGGCTCAATAGAGCTTATAATTGAGGAGGAAAATCATGCTAAAAGACTTAATTCTGAGCGAAAAAACCAAAGGAACAATTGCCATTATTGCCGCCATTGTGATGTATTTCACACCGGATTACATCGACGCAATTATTCAAGGGCTACTCGGCGCTTATGGAATTACAGAACTAACGCTACGAGAAAAGAAAAAAGACGCAAGCTCCGATTATGATTAAAAGCTCGCATTTAATTCTGCAAAAAGCCTCAAGCCACAGCTTCTTTTAGATTTTTTCCTGGCTTAAATCTGACAGCTTTATATGCTGGCACATTAATGCTTTTGCCTGTTTTAAAATCGCGTCACTCTCTGGCGCTCAGCTCTACCCTCGAAAACGAGCCAAATCCAACGAGGGATATCTCTTGTCCATTTGCAAGAATTTCGCTTACAACTTTCATAAAGCCATCCAAAAACTTCTCGACATTTCCTTGACTAAACTCTGTTTTTTCGGCAACAGCCTTCACAAGGCCCTGTTTGTTCATTTTTTTATTCTCCAAAATCAACCCAAAAACCCTACCACGAAATTATTGTGATCGAAAATATGACATACAAAATCAGCAATAACATCATTTACCAGTTAAAACATTAAACCACTTGCGATCATAAAAATTTAGCATGTAGATGTTTTTATCTGTTTGCGATACTTTTAAACAATAAAAGCCATTTGGAGCAGATCCGGTCACATATATTGGTTTATTCGTAATTTTCATTTCGGCATTTCCTTTTAAATCATAATAGTCGTCACCATATATAAATGGATGTGGCGGATGGGATGGATTCTTGGGAGCCATTTCAAGAGTACTTTCTTTCGGTAAATTGTGTTGCTCAAATGGAGACGAGCTTACAATAAAAACCTTTTCCTTCGGCAATCCAGAGAAAAACCCCAAAAATCTCTGGGAATTTTTGGTATTTGTTCCGTGATGAGGAATAAATATAACCTGAGAATTTTCGAACAATCTCATGTTTAGTCTTATACTGTCATTTTCTTCTGGAATGCTGTTTGCTTCCATGATTTCTAAAAATTCGCTTTTAGATGGGATTACTCCGATATTTGCCGCCATATTGTATAGAGTCCAATATTTATCGTGTTCAGGTGTGATCTGTTCGTCATATGCTTGCAAAAATTCTTTTTCCTTCTCGAAATTAGCAGCCTTTAGAGATAGCAATTTTTTGATTTGAGCCAAATTTCCAGCCAATCTTTGTATGCGATCTATGGAGTCTCCCTCGGTATCTCCGGTAAATAAGATATTTCGTTCTAAAAATGACGCCTGAATAATCAAGCTCAATTTGTTTCCGCTTCCTTTTGGAGGTTCAAGATCAAAAATTCTGAACTCTACATTTTTCAAAAAAGTTTTTAGGATAGTTTTGAGCTGAGAGCAAAAAATCACCTCGTTATCAGATAGGCGAGCCAAAAGTTTTTTGTGACTGGACTTCTTCCAATGGGCTTTTGCTCCGCCAAGAAAAAATATTGTTTTGTTGAAATCCGCATTCTTCCAAATATCAATTTTTGATTTTTTCAGAAACAAAGAAAAATGATCATTGTGTGGATGAGTAATGAAAACTGCATCGACCAAACATCCTTCTAATATCCTCTTAATGTTGCTGGATAATGAGCTTATATTGAATCCTTTTTCATTTCCGAGGCCAGCGTCAATTATTACGGCATGTTTTTCCTTTATTAGAATTAGAAAATTTGCTTGTCCAACGTTTAAGGCGATAATATACAAATCTCCGTTGGATAAATGTGCAAGTACATCGTTAGCGCTGCTCTTTTCGGTTAAATCATTCGCAAGAAAATCGGATATTTTTCTGGAAACAACTATGCTATCGTGAGAACTATCAATTTTTGCAAAACTATCGACGCAACCAATTAAAATGAAAATTAATATGCAGATTCTTTTGAAGTTAAATATTTTCACGACTCGCCTCTGATCTTCATTATAATTTTACCCGTTGCAGAGTATAAGAGAAACCATACGTTAATCCAATACATTAACTGTTTTATCCAGATATTCCTAAAATATAGCAATAGCAAATATGATCTGCAAAATCAGCAATTATATTGCTGGGGCAGTTAACATCAAAGTAGCTTTTCTGTAAAATCTTCGCTTCTTTTAAAAATCACGGTCAGATAAGGTGGGGCTTCGCTTTCTCGAAATGACCTACCAGACAATAAATATAGATTTACATACCCTTTTTCGTATAATAGCTTTGCCAAAGCAAATCCATTCATGCCATCTTTTAACTCATAATCAGTAACGATTCTTGTATCTTTGTGGTATTTGTCTAAATTGCTCAAAAAATCTTTGGCGCTGGTATAAGTATCCATTA
>BNWK01000149.1 GCA_025998775.1 Alphaproteobacteria bacterium
AGATAATTTCGGCAGCGAAACCTCTTCAACTTTTCCGGCATAGCCTCGTCCATCAACGAACACATTGAAATTTTTAAGTATTTTCGGTAACATTTTTTCCTCCTCTTTATATCGCTAAAAACGTAGCGTTTAGTCCAACATCAAGATATGACCGGAACGTAACTTTTTCCGCCGGATACGATGGAACGAACTCAAAATCGAAATAAATTTTTCCGTCCGCAATGTTCGATGGAGTGTTAAGCTCATCATTTGCAAAACATTTTCCATCTATGATTGCACCCAGCGACTTCAAGTTTGCAAGGTATGCGTTCACACTTTCCACAACGTCGGTGACGTAATTTTTCACGATATTCCGGTCAACTGCCCACAGATGCGCTCTCAAAATGCTGTCGTCGATGATGTCAGCGGTGCGTCTTACCGAGAGGAATTGCCATTTGGAATCTGATGAACACGTGCGATTTCCCCATAAACGATACCCGTCTTGGTTGATAATTGTCGCAATGTTATTTTCGTTGAGGTAATTCGCTTTGCACACAAAATCACCGAGCGAAAAGTCGATTGATTTCGATAGTCCAATAATGCCATTGATTTTTTTGTTCGAAGGTGAGCACCAGAAGCCGGTTTCATTGTCGGTTTTTGCTATAATTCCAGCAACATATGAGCTTGCAGGAACGGTTTCATTTTTGGTATTGATCACTTTCGGATAAACAACATACGCTCTCGAATGGCCTAAATTGTCTGCAAAATCAACTGCGTCGGCCTCGATATCTGGAGCATCTGCAATGAAAATACCATGAAGACGCTCTGCTAGAGTAAGAAACTCGACCGCGACACTATCGTTGTGAGAAAATCCAGGAGCCAAAAGAATGCGTGGAGTTACTCCAAGAGTGCTTTGTGCTGCAAGCAGAGATTGCATTCCGCTGTAGGTTCCATCTGCATTTACAGTGCCAATTACATTTGCAATTGTGTCTGTTTCCGCAGTTTCTCCAGAACCTTCAGCCACTCGAATCACAACAATATTTGCTCCACCCTGGGCGAAAATACCATCGATTGCAGACGGCAAAGTCCCTGAAATTCCAAGCTTTGCGGCCTCCGTTAGGCTTCCACTAATGAGAACTGGTTTGTTCAGCGGAAACGCCTCAGCATCAGCATTTTCTGCCGTTCCAACAATTCCAATAACTGATGATGAGGTTCCACGAATCGAACGTGGTCCGCTATCGACTTCAACTACCGATACACCATGTAAAAAATTTTCTGGCATGTTTAATTTCCCCCCGCTTTTAGTGTTGTTGATATTTCTACAAGCAATTGGTCGATTTGCTCTATAGTTTCAGCGTTTTCTATCAATAGTTTGTAATTGTCTTCAATTGCTTCTGCCCAAATGATTTTCTGATTTGCAACCTGTGCTTTAGCTAAAATCAGCTGCGCCATTTCCGAAATGGTTATGTTTCGAACTTCCGCTAGGGGCTGAATTAAAGAACCCAGTAGCGATTCAGCATCCTCAAGTGCTGAAAGAGCAGCCTTTTCCTGTAGCTCATAGCATTTTTGTTTCGCTGGTGAATTTCCAACGTATCTGCTTCTGACGTTGTCAACAAGCATTGATATTTCAGTCGCAACCATCGCTTTTGTTTCAGCCAAACGCATTGCTGCCAGCTCATCGACTGAAATCTCCTCGATTTTTCCAGAAGCAAGCCTATATTGTTTCGAGAAATCGAAGTTTGCTGGAGCAACTTTCCAGCCGTCCTCCGATGGTTTGGATATCAGTGTCGCAACCTCCAGTTGTTTTCCGTTTTCAAATCTTATGTATGTTTTCAAATTTCCCTCCATAAATTAAATGCTTGCGGTAGGCTTTAAAAGCTCAAAAGGACTTGAAAAACCAGGACATTGCCAGGCTTTCAGCGTCTTATCAAAATCGATCTCCAGTCCCTCTTTCAAAAAATCAGACCTGACTTTACTCAATCGCCAATGCAGAAATTGCGCATGATAATAGTAAGAGCTAGGAGAAGTTTTGCCATCGGTTGGCGCAGAGATAAAATAGGACGCAGAGCAAAACATTACCACAACCGTAGAGTTTGCTGGTACCGTTATGCTTGGTGTGCCTGTAGTCCCTGACGTTGAACTGGAATACGAATATGCCGTTGTCCACGTTATTGTTTCTGTTGCAGCGTTCGGAACGCCAACCCACACGCGAAGGTTGTCTGCACTGTCATAGCCTGTGCCACCACAAGTAAGTGTCGAAGTTATGCCTAATTCGGTTGTGTTTTTTACGAAAAGGCAACCTACGGCTGCATATGGGTAAACGTATTGAGATGACGTGTATGTGTATTTGGTGTAGTGCTTTCTTTTGATGAAATTCCCCTGCAATCCCTGAAGAAAACACAGTTTTGGTGCCAAGTAGAACCCAGCAGACAATGATGTTGTGTAATCATGGCATCCAGTCAAAATTCCCAACAGCGTCTCACCATCAAGAGAAGTTGTGGCGCCACTAAAATAGTCATCATAGCGCGACAAAATTCCAAAAATGAAAGGCAGATCTCCAGAATTTAAAAATTTATAGCGATCTAAATTGCTTGAAATTTCAGGACAAATTGTGGATTCATCTGGCACATCGTTCATTTCTGCAAAATCATCGACTAGAGAATTTATCTCATCTTGTTTTTCAGCAAAAACCTGAGATACAGAATCCAAACTACTCAATTTTGAGGCAGAAACCGCTGACAATCTGCTATCTTTAGCAGTAAGGAATTCCGTTTGTTTTGCCATACCAAAATCATCAAGTGCAGTGATTTTTTCGTTGCTGCATTCTGATATTTCAGCAAATTTCGCCGCTCCCAAAGCTAAAATATCGTCAGTTGTTTCCAATTTTGACATTGCCGTAATTGTGTTTGCAAGTTGTTCTAACTCTATGTTTTTCACTGAAACATCAAGATTTTTCAGCCTTTGTTGCAGCAGTTCGATTGCTTTCTGTGATACTTTCATGATCATCTCCACAAATCGTAAGCACTGCTTAATCCCTTGCACTGCCAGGCTTTCAGTGTTT
>BNWK01000150.1 GCA_025998775.1 Alphaproteobacteria bacterium
CAAGTCTTTTTTGAAAAAATACCAATAGATCCATTCGCTTGACCATTGTAATGAGCGATTACGTAATTAGACCTGTTGCGAAACCGACTATATCCGAGGATTTTTTAGGAGACACGGAGACACTTGTATCGTTGCACAGAACCGCAGTGTACACAGATGTACATGAGGATTCGAGCACCGGATCGACGACAAAAATACCGGATAGAGGAAGGTTATGCAGCAGGTCTAATCTTTCTCAGTTTTGAGCCCGCAAAGTTGCTCGCAATTCAGCACAACTAGAAAGCGCTTGCTTTTCAATGCAAAAATAGCATATACTGCCAAATGTTGTAAAAATTTATGGGTGATTTATGAATGTGCTGCTACCTTTTGCTCCTATTCTTATGTTTGTCTGCATCTTTGTCGGTAGCGGCGCGTATTTTTCCTTTTCGGGAAGACCTAATGCATTCTCGTTACTTTCTCCTGAAACAGCCATAATACCGGCCATAATGTTGGCATGGATAATGAGTCCCAAGACTTCCAAAGAAAAAATGTCGGATTTTTTAGCCGGGGTTGGCCAGAGGGAAATTGTGAACATGTGCACTATTTTTCTTTTAGCTGGAGCTTTTGGAGAGGTGACGAAAAGCATTGGTGGCGTTAATTCCTTAATTAATTTGGGAACTTCGTTTTTATCTCCGAGTTTTTTATTAATAGGAATATTCCTCATTACGGCTTTTCTTTCAACATCGATTGGTGGCGCAATTGGCACGATAGCGGCAATTGGTCCAATTGCGGCAGAGTTGAGTTCGATGGCGCATGGGCTTCCAGCGCCATTGGCGATGGGAACCGTGGTTGGTGGAGCCATGTTTGGCAACAACTTATCTGTCGTATCGGACGCAACCATTGCAGCGGTGTCGTCCCAGGGCGCAAATATGCAGAAGAGATTGAAAATCAACTTGATGATTGCTTCTGTTGCAAGTATCGTCACTGTTATTTTACTGTGGTTTTCGGCAACCATATCCATAGGAGACATAAAAGGTGGCGATTATTCACTGCTACTGATTGTGCCGTACATTGTATTGATAATTCTTGCTTATGGCGGAGTAAACGTTTTTGCCAGCTTGCTATTGAGTACTACCCTAGCTGGAACAATCGCCCTTTTCATGAAGGAAGATTACGGAGTCATAACATTCAGCAACGATCTAAGTGCGGGATTTAAAAATGTGAATAGCATCATGCTGTTGTCATTAATGATCGGTGGCATGTCCGGTTTAGTTGGTGAAGAGGCAATGACGAAAGTCACAGGTGCGATATCCACATGGATGTCCAAAAAGAAGAAAGTGAAATCAAGTCTACCACAGCTTATTATTGCGGGATTGGTTAGTATGGCCACCACACTTCTATCAAACAATGTCGTAGCTGTGATTTTTTGCAGCAAGGTCGCGAAAGGAATAGCAAAAGAGAACGACATTTCTCCTCACTATACGGCTACAATACTTGAGGTATTTGCTTGCGGAGTAAAAGGAGTGCTGCCGTACGGTGCCCAGGTTTTGCTGGCGGCATCTTTAGCCAATATATCGCCATTGAGTGTGATTCCGTACGTATACTATTGCTATGCGCTACTCGTATCAGGAATCGTATTTATGTTACTGATGGATAAGAAGGCGGCTGTACTGAACTAGTACACAGTCGGGTTTACAATTTTCGATGAGTGGCGTTACCATTGCGCCTTGCTCCACCCCATCATAAAAATCTATGTTTTTTTGACAATTAATCGAATTGCTTGTTTAAAAAACAACTTGCATGCGAGCCATCCGAGCTTAAAAATGCTGATAGCACTCCCGCAAGAATATGAAATTTTTTTTAATGTGAAGTTGGACCGGATTACCTTCATTTCCCTAACCAGCCTTCTCGCGAGAGGCTGGAGGTAGCTTGGTACCAAATGTCTTCCACGATGTATCGTTTCGCTGCTTCAGCGGGATGAAAGTTCAGTCACTCTGCGTGCAACTTGCGCTATCAGTTCGAGCGGATCTATAGTGCTAGGCATGCTTTGCACAGCGTTAATCGCCAGGCTCTCATATGCCTCAGCGTCGTGTCGCGTTGCCTGAGCTTTGAATGTTGCGTAGTTTATGCGTTCTTTTATATCGTCAGGTAATAGTTCTCTAGTGGCTTTCAGGTGAATATCCGGTTCACCCTCCCAGCCATTGAAGTTTCCGTTATAGACTCTGTGGTTGTGAAGTATGCTGCAGTACCAGAAAATCCCCGCCAATCCTTGCAGGATTTGTTTTCTGCCGTCGACGAAGGTCACTTGTGTATCGCCACCGTCGACTTCCGCTATGTCCGTGATCCGCCTGGCTATATGGTGCAAGTCTTCAGTCACACGCTCTTTGAGGCGTCGCTCATAGCCGGTAGCGATATCCAGGTTGCGTTTTTCATTTACCGCGTGGGCTATCGCGTCGATCAGGTCCTTCGGTACGGCTGTTTTGTTCTGAGTTGGGGTTTCTATTCCGCGTCGAGGCTGGTTGTTGTCTGCCCGCGATGCTAGGCCTCGTCTCATTCCTCCGTAGCGGCGGCCTTCTTCGTATTGGTATCTGACTAACAGGCGAGCAGCATTTGGACAATGTTTTTGCACAAATTCGCGGACATCACGTTCTGCCAGAGGATAGGGGTAAGGCGGGTGCCAATCAGGATCGCGACGGAGAGGCGCTCTTTCCTCGGAAGGTTCAGAACGAGCAGAGGCTGAAGAACTTCTATCGTCATGGTCCATTTCCTCGGAGCTGGCAGGAATGCCGGCCCCCGAAGAGCCTCCAGCACGAGGCGGCTTGTAATAGGGATTCAGTTCTGGTGTATTGAACAAAAGGTCACGCACAAGCTGATTTTTATTCTTTCCGCATACGGTCATGCGCAACAAGAGCTGTCGACAATCTGGGTTATACTCCGCTCAATTGAGAACTTGCATATTGCATAAAAAATTGTTAAAAAGAGATCATGAAGAATTTTTTAACAGATATAGAAAGAGCAGATTTGAAGAAGAGGCACCGAACCGAGAAAGATGGTC
>BNWK01000151.1 GCA_025998775.1 Alphaproteobacteria bacterium
ACAAGTATATGAAGCATGCATATCCAATTCCTTCGATGAATCATTTTCGTTCTTCAGTATACTTCATGTATTTGTAGAAAACAGTGAATCACAAAAACTTCGCAAAGTAAAAAAAAGAAGAGTGATTTAATTAACTAAAAATGAAAAACGGAAAAATGAAGTGGAACAGATTTAAATTTTAGAAATATAAACAACATTTCTGAAACTTTTCTTTTTAATCTGTACTGCCATTTCGCTGCACATTCCAAAAATGTTTCTCATACTTCTTTGTCTCAAAATAATCTGGTTTGTGAATTCAGTCATGTCCCAGTACTGGTGAAAGAGTTGGTTCACTGGGGTATGTTTATTGAAGCACTTCGTTATCAAAATCAATCTTTGAAACACGGACGGTTGGTTGACGAAATTGTAATTGTATCCGGTGAAGTCATTTTCGTTGTTCGTGAGTTCATTAATTTTATAGTACATTTCATTATTTTCAATATCGAACATGATAAATTGTCGGTTGGTGAACGCACATCTTCGATAACCTTTCGAATCAATCCATTTTGTAAACACGTACTCATAACTTTTTTCCCAACCACTCCAGGCATCAACAACTTTAACGGAATCGACAAGTGTTTGCGTGTACTGAATCGGTCCGTTCACTGTTTCTCTAACTCTTGTCCAAGCCGGATCTATTTTTCTCCCTTGAGCAATAACAGTACCTTTAAAAGTGGTGGTGTATACTTGAGTTGTCATTCTTAAACGGGAAACTTAAATGAAAAACGAAAAAATGTCTTAGTAAATTATTTATTCATTTATTAGTAAACGGTTCCGGTTAACACAAAAAGAAGAAAAAGAAGAGTGATTTAAAATGAAAAACTAAAATGTAAATCGAAAATGAAGTGGAACAGGTTTAGTACTTCGAAATATAAACAACACTTGCGAAACTTTTCTTTTTAATCTGTGCATACATTTCGCCACACATTCCGAAAAGGTTTCTCATACGCGGATTTTTCAACTTTTCTTCCCAAGTCGAGATCACGCAAAAATGATAAACCTTGAGTGGTTTAACTTTCTTGAAACAACCTGTTAATAGAATCAATTTTTGAAAGACTGATGATTGTTTGACGAACTCGTAATTGTATCCAGAAAGGTCATTTTCTTTCATGGTCAGTTCATTAAGTTTATAATATAGTTCGTTCATCTCAATATCAAAGTGCGTAAGTGATCGATTGAAAATTGAATTTCTTTGGTATCCTTTCGAATCAGTCCAACGAATGAGAAGGTATCCATGACTACCGCACATATTCCAACCAGAAGATTCGCAAACAGTTTTGGTGTACGTAATTGGTCCGTTGATTGTTTCTCTAATCGCAGTGGTTGACATCCTAAAACCGAAAATGAAAAACTTAAACGAATACGAAAATGAAAAACTTAAACGGATAAGAAAAATGAAACCGAAAACGGGAACGGGAACGGATACGAAAATGAAAAACTAAAGTAAAAATATTCAGTGGTTCATTGGTAATTTTCATTAGTATAAACTTTTCTTGATTTTTTTATCAGATTTAAAGAAAATGGAAAAGAAAATGGAAAAGAAATCAGATTTGGAGGAAAGTATTGAACAGTTGAAGGTTCGTGTTGATGAAATCGTACATGGAGATATACACATGGGTGAAGAATTACGTCGGAGAGACAAAGATATTTGCGGAACCCTATCCTTACTTCAAGAACAAATTGATGGTCAAAAAAGATTGTGGAACGATCGGTTTTCACTCTTGGAAGAAAAAATCAGGTTTCAAGAAAAACAACTTCCGAGTTTTGGTGAAGGTGAGGAAAGTCTTGACGAACACATTTTCGCAATGGTGCAGAGGATTATCACTGAAGAGGTTCGAGAAATCCAAACTCATGTCATTCAACTCCTCCCTGATCTTCGCAATGGTGAAAACGATCTCGATGATCATATTCATAACCAAATCGTGAGTGTGTTGAAGTATTTCGGTATTGGTCCTTCAAGTTCCGCAGGTTCGGGTAGCTCATCTGGGTCAAGCTCAAGCTCCGGTTCGATAATTTCCTTACTTCCAATATCGCAAACAAAAGAAACCGTCATTGAAAAAGTCAAATATTCAAACTTCAATTTTTGGAATTCTGGTACCACTAATGGCTTTCATCGGTTTAACCTTCTTCGTGATTTAGTTCATGCTTACGATGACGCAATTTCGAGAGATGATATTCAAGATATGTCATGTTTTGATTTCATTGCTGAAGATTTCAAAAACTTCCCTAAACGGACTGAAACAGAAGGAAAGTGAATTTAAAACTTTTTTTATTTTTTTACTTTTTTTAAATAATTAAAATCACTCTTCAAACTAAATCATTAAAGGAAATGGAAAAGGAAAATTTAGACACTTTCGATACTGAACCCTTTGGTATTTCAATTGATCTCGGAACAAAAAATTTCGCTTATAGTCTTTTTAACTCTTCCGGTGATTTAATTGAGTTTCACTTGATCGATACAAAAATAAAAGACAAAAATGCTGTTATCCGGTGTAAGTACGTAAATGATTTTGTTGTTAGATACCCGACAGTAAAGAAAGTCGTTATTGAAAAACAGCTTCCGGTAAATGTCGTGTGCTTCACTTTAATGTATTCTTTCATCACCGCGTATCAAAACTTAAATGATAAAATCGAAATTATTTTAACTCCACCATATCAGAAATTTTACAATTTAGGTTTGATTTGTAATACCAGGAACAAACAGCATAAACAGCTTATGATAAATACAGTGAAGGGATATTTAACCCCGGAACAATTAAATGACTTTAACGGGTTGTACAAAAAAGATGACATCGCTGATTCAATTCTTCAATATACAAGTTTAAATCGATATTTCAATAAACAATACAAAAATAACTTAAAAGGAAACGGAAACGAAAACGGAAACGAAAATAGGAACAAAAATGAAAACATCGATAAAACACATTCCTATCAAGAAATAATTTTTGTAGAGGATAACAACATAACAAGAGGAAAAACAGGAATAAAA
>BNWK01000152.1 GCA_025998775.1 Alphaproteobacteria bacterium
ACCCTTAATTTATTTATTGAAACCGGTAAGTAGTCTCGCTCTTGTTTCATCTATACCTAAATTTTGCATTGGCCTACTCTTGGTAAGTTTTTCAACTCGATTGCCATCATTATCGTACCACACTACTTCAAATCGCTTGAAAATATCGTCAATTTTATCTCCAATTTCTTCCAATTTACCACTACACTATTCTGATTCTTCAACGACATCATCAACCCTTTCATCAATCTTTACATCGATTTCATGCATGTATTCCAATCGACTGTTTATTTCTTCTATGCTGGACTTCATCTCTTCTATGCAGGATTTCATTTCTAACACTTGCTCAAGCAACGACTGATTTTGCCCAACTATTACGCTAATGAACTGCATTATCTTTGCATCCACGATTTCGTCACTGCTCTCTTCCGTCTTATTCAACGAGTCTTGATACAGTGTTTGCGCAAGTCTTTGCATCAACGTCTGGGCTTTCTTTTGGGTCTGCTCTCTCGCTTCTTGCTCGGCATGTGTCAGCGCTAACGACTGAATCAATTCCTCCATCGATTGCGGTTTCTGTTGGCGCGTCTTTTCACGCTCCTCTTTCTCCTCGAGCTGTCTTTCTTCTCTCAGTTTCTGCTCACGTTTTAGCTCTTCTTCTCTCATCCTCAACTCGCGCTTGTGTTCCTCCTCCTTCATTTTGAGCTCATATTTCTGAGTTTCTTCCTTGATCCTGTCTTCTTCCTCTTTCACAATCAGGGCGTGCATAAGTGATTTTGAGTACTTCTGTGCCTGCTCCTCTGCTTGTTTTTGAGCTACCTGTTGAGCGTGAGTTCGAGTAAGGGACAGCACTTGATCCTCAAGGCTCGAATCTGTGCTGCGCAAATCCCTCTGGGCTGAGGTCTGACTTTTCCGTTGCGGAAGCGCTCGAGCGTCCATTATTGATTTTTGCTCGAGGTGCCTGACCTGGCTTGCACTTGCCAGTTCTTCGTTGTCACTTTCTTCGTTTTCATCTGCGTCTAAGACTGGATCTGTATGTTTTGTATTCGGATCTCGTTTCAGGCTGTCAGCGATGAGTGCATTTGTCGATGCTTGGAGTCCGTCTAGATTTGGTTGCGCTGATGGATTCTGCTTATCATCGCCGCCTTTTTCAAGTGTAAGGAAGCCATTTCTTCTAACGTACTTGTATCCTGGAACGTGATATGCGGCATTCAAGTCTCTTGTGCTTGCCTCCTTGTGTGTTGATTTTGAGTTTCTCAACACGCGCCTCACAGATTCTACACCATTCGGATCTTGCTTCAATACATCACCGATTTCTTTTAGTAGTTGGGTCATTACGTTAGTTCGTTTATGCAACGTTTCAACTGTTTTATGTAGTGATTCAATATTTTATGTAGCGTTAAAAAAGTGGAAAAATACATTTATGTTCATCAGTGTTCCATTTCGTTCATGTCAATTTGCATCACTTGTTCTCCATTTACGTCCCATTCTGTTCCATTTACGATCGTCTGAAACGTAGTGAAATTGGATCATTCACGATCGTCTGAAACGTAGTGAAATTGGATCATTTACGCCTCATTCATGACCGCACCATTTCTGTTTTTGAAACGTCACACTCCCCGTCTCATGAATGTACTCATCAGCCCTGTGGATCTTTTCCAACACTGCTCTCCATCTTGAACGTTTTGAGTCTCAGCGACTGCGTTAATAATCCGTCCAAATCGAGGGTTCTTTTCAATTCCAAAGCACTCCTGGAACATCTGTGCCTCGAAGATGCACATATTATCTGGGATGGTGAATGTCTTGCACTCCTTCTTGGGATCTTTTCCTTCAGCCATGCAGTAAGCCACTTCGTGTGTGGAGAAGTTGTAGAATCGAGCCCACAAAAGGAACGCCATCCTTCTCTGATATCCGTATTTCGTATCTTGAGCATGAACATATCTTTCCGTGTAGTTTCGAACTGCCTGAATCATCTTCTCTGGAGTCATTTCGTCTGCATATTCTAGAATATCCTTGAGAATGCATACTGCAAAGCGCTTGATCATGCTTGGGTCATTTCGATATGTTTTCTCGTCCTTGCAGGCACTTTTCTTCGGTTCAGGGTAACTATCCTCATGCCACGTGTTGATTCCATCACTATTGTCTTCATCACTTCCTATATCCATTTCTGTTAAATCAACTGTCTTCTTCTCCTCGTAACGACTGACACCGACACTGACAACTCCTTCTTCTGTCTTGTTGCCGTGCTTCAGTGCAGATTTCATCTCTCTCAATTGCTTCACTGAGAACTGATTCATCGCATCATAATACTTATTTTTATCCGGCTTGTAGAAGAGATACGGTCTGTTGCAGAGCATTTCCACCAAATCCTCGAGCGTCTTCTCGGTCATTCTTTTCTTGAATATATTGCTGACTTCGTCGATCTTGCCCATCATCGTCGATATTGCAGAGGCTGTTGATCGACAGTGCGATACCAAAATAGAGCATAATCTAGCACACTCAAGTTGGGTCCAAACATAAAATTGTGCATGCGTACGATGTTAGCAAACGGCATCGTCACCAGCATCGTCTTCAGTGAGAACTTGAGTTCAGCAGTATCCCTCTCCCCTTCTGTCATCTTCGGTGCTTTCGAAACTGCCTGCGTCGATGACTGACCCTGTTTGGTTTTTACGCCGTACTCCTTCCTCTCATTTTTCTTATCGATAATCTCATAAACCGTTGTACTCACTATACTCGATACGAATTTTCCAAAGTAGGTTCTAATCGCTGACTCCTTCTGCTTCCCAGACCATTCCACGAAGCACGTGAAACAATTCGGTGCAGTTTTCTCTACGGAGAGATAGGCCACAGCGTTTGAGTTGAACTTGGGTTCTGTCGTTGTTGCGAACTTCCAGTGTTTGGCGATAGTCTGACTCATCGTTTATGTACCAGATAAAAAAATGAAAAGTAGTTTCTGAAGTTGCCACTCTTTATGGGTCGGATAAAAAATTGAAAAAAAAATTGAAAGTGAAGATTTCAAGAAATGGCCAACATTAACTTGGCAACCAGGG
>BNWK01000153.1 GCA_025998775.1 Alphaproteobacteria bacterium
TCGTCCAGATCGATCAGATGCAGTGTACTTATGTTGGACCATCTATCTATGAAATCCGTTGGACCTCCTGGCATTGAATCCGTTCTGGAATGCCAAACCGCCATCAAGTGAGGCTCCGTCGTGAGGAATTTTCCTCTCATGACGGCGCCTCCCTGCATAACGTGGTTGGAAAAACGATAAAGCATGTCGTGTCCAAGGTAGCGGTCCTCGCAAGCAAAGCTGACGGAGTGAGCGGCCTGAAGGGCTTTTTCAAATCTTTTTTCCCAACGAGGTCCTGCATGCCTGACATTGTTCTCAACGAAGTCGGAAATCGCAAATGGCAGAATGATATTGACTTCTCCACCAATGCTGAGTAACGCCTCGATGAAAATCAGATCCGCTCCGCACGATGCTGAACTGTATCCTATTTTGGCGTTTATGCTTTTCAACTTTTCTACAATAATGTCCTTTACGTCTGCTTCCACTTCCTGCGGGAACAAAGAAACCTGGTAGCTAGGATGGTCTATGGAATGTCCGGTAAATACAACAATTGTTGGAGGAAGTAATACGTTCAGAGCCTTTTCCGGTACCTTAAAACCGGCTTCTCTTAGAAAATACAGCTGTTGTCGAGCAGCAACAATGGAAATATAATGTTCGCTTTCGCTCTGTTTCATCGCTTCTTCGTACAATTTGCACGCGTCGTCTTCTCTGCCTATAAGCAGCTGTGCTTCCGCAAGGTCTATTAATTCCCTAAACGACGCTTCCAGGCCAAATGGAGGTAAAAGCCTGAGGACGCTGGAAGACAGCTGCTTTGCTTGGGCGTCGTCACCTGTGAGCCATGATAACCAGGCGGCATTTATGCCGGTGCCTGTTTTTTGCTCTTTCTGGAATGACGCTAAATATAATTCTCTTGATAATTCAAGGTCTCTACAATGACGTGAGTATTTCCATGATTCTCTAAATATGTTTCCCATACCAGCGAGCGTTCCCGCCGCGCCCTCCTGGAGGAATTTACTGTTCTTAAGGTCTTCCACAGATACCAACATCATGCCGGTTGATTCATCCTTATGTGGTACAACCCCAAGAATTGGGTATATGAGATTTCGAGATTCTTCTACGGCTCCGGTTTTCAGCAGCACTAGTGCATATGCCTGTGCGACAGCTTTGTCTCCGGGATTCTTATTGTAGGCTTTCTTTGCTATTGTATGAGCTTTGAACATGTGTCCGGTGGCAATCAGTGTTGCTATATGGTCTTCCATACTTACGCCGGCAGGTGTTGCAGTACTGTTATCTTCTTCGTCGTCGTCATCATCTTCTTCTACAATGACTGCGGCAGCATCTGGCTTTTGAGCTGATTTGCTTTCAGGCGCAGCAGATTGTTCGACTCCATCTCCGCTGGATTCTGATCCATCTGCACTCGTTTCACCGGCATTATCAGCGCTACCATCGGTGGTACTAGCACCATCTTCATTTGTTTCGTCAGACACTTCTACACCTTTCCATTTACACGCATTTCATTATTATCGGATCCAACGTCACGTTGGTACATCTACCATTGTAATTAAAAAAGATTAACTTTTAGTAAAATTCGCGGATTTAAAATAATTTTTAATACTATTTGTTGTAGCATTCTAATATATAGTAAGGTTTATGGATATGGCTGAATTGGATAGCGATGGGATTTTGGTTAAAAGACCAGCAAAAATCCTCGTGATTGACGATTCCGAAAACGCTAGGCTATTGTTGAAACGACGCCTGTCCATACATGGCTACGAAGTTGTTGCAGCTGAAAGTGAATCTCGCGCCCTCGAGATACTCGCAAAAGTCCCAGTAGACGTAATTTTCCTCAATATATTTCTCAACGAAGAGAGTAGCCTTGGTTTTCTAACACGGCTAAAAAGTGATGATGCCTACAAAAATATTCCATTAATAATAGTGTCAAGCGATAGTGACGTTGAGCTCTTCGTTAGCTGTATCGAGGCTGGAGCGGACGACTATATGGTCAAACCCATCAACCAAACCCTATTGAAGGCAAGATTATCAAACTGCATAGCTCGAAAAGAAGCCTACGATAAAGAGGTTGCCTTTCTTGCTCAAATCGAGCAGGGACAGAAACAAATCGCTTCTCAAGAAAAGATGGCATCCATAGGTGTTTTGGTGAGCTCTATTTCCCAGGAGTTGAAGAATCCGCTACATTTCATAATCAATTTTTCCGAAGTGAGTGCTGAAACTTGCAACGAGATTTGTGAAAAAATAAGAATAGATAAAGAAAAAGTCGAAGCAGATATGCATGAGTATTTATCGGAAAAACTGAAGAAATTTCAATCCAATGTGCAAAAAATAACAGAGTATGGACGTAATGCAGATCAAATATTAAGATTCATGTTTTCGCAGTCTAATGCATCTGAGGGAAAGAAGCATCCGGCATCCATTAGTAAGATTGTTACCCAAACAATTGGCATGTTGAAATCTTCCTACAAAGCAACCGGCGTCACAAGTCTACCACTTATAGAAACGAAATTGGACACTGTCCCATTGTTTCCACTGACAGTTCAGGCTATTAGCAAAATGATATACAACATATTGGATAATGCCGTCTATTCGGTAATAAATAAATTTGATGACGTTACTGAGGGCAATATATGTGTAACAACTAAAAATACCGAGGAAAACATAGAAATCATAATACGAGATAATGGATCTGGTATAAAAGAGGACTTACAACAAAAGATATTTGAGCCGTTTTTTACTACCAAACCAGCAGGAGTGGGGCCCGGATTGGGACTATCAACCTCCTGCGAAGTTGCATCAGACCACAATGGAAAGATTACAGTTACATCCATAGAAGGAGCATTTGCTGAATTCACCATAACAATAAGCAAACAACAAGAGGCAGAGTCCGAAACGGCACCTCAAGAGTCAGCAGCTGAATCAGCATAATTCTGCCCATAAATTCAGTAAATTAACATAATTTTATAGTTTTTTGATTATCATTACATAGTTAGGTCTCTTATTAAG
>BNWK01000154.1 GCA_025998775.1 Alphaproteobacteria bacterium
CAAGATATCATCGTTACAAAAATGATAAAAGACGTGGCACAAAAACTCGATATCCTTTTGCTGGATCATCTAATCATCGGAAAAAACGGAAACAAGTCCCTGAAAGAAATGGGAATAATTTGAGTTCGCTTTTATTTACAGCGATGTTTTACAACTTTGGCTAGTGTTTATTGTTGCGTCACACGGAGTTGACAATCAATCCACACACTCAGTAGCCCCCAATGCCATAAAAACAGACAATGCACAAACAATAATTTTTTCATAATCAATTTTTCTTCATATTTTAAAAATCACGAACAATGGACTGACAATACATCAAAGCAAACAACTCATCAAGACCATAAAGGGATTTTTTATGAAAAAATGGAATTTTCCATAACCGCCTTGTTTTATACATAATCCATTAGACCTGTTGCGTAACCTTCACCCTGTCGGATCCAACGCCACGCTGGTGTTTTTCAGTAGTATTTCTTCAGGTATTCCAATGGATTATCGATTTCTTTTGGGACAATATCTACGGCGATTCTACCTTCTTTCAGGAGCAATATTCTATCTGATATTTTTATGAGAAAGTCCAAATCATGGGATGCTATTACCATTGTGACCCCCATATCCCGGACAGACTCCAGCAGAGTTACGACATCCATTGTGGTGGCAACGTCAAGTCCCGAGGTCGGTTCATCACACAGCAGAATATCCGGCTTTATCATGAGACTTCGAGCCAGTGCTACACGTTGCTTTTGGCCTCCGGATAGCTGCTTTGGATATGCGTCCGCTTTGGATCCTATGCCGAGATTTTCCAGCATCTCCAGAGCTAGTTTGACGTGATTCGACTTCTTGTTTTTCAGAGTAGGAGCGTAGGTCAGATTTTCCAGCACTGTCATGTGAGGAAAAAGTTGGAAGTCCTGAAACATAAAGCAAACTCTTCCATCGCATTTGATGGTGCCACTATTCGGCTTGTCCAACTTCTGTATGCAGCGCATCAGTGTAGATTTCCCTCCGCCGGACGGACCGGCCAATCCAACGATGTTTGATTTCTCTACTGAAAAACTTACGTCATCCAATACTATTATTTCATTGAATAGCTTGCGGACATTAGATATTTTGATCATACTTCTCACTCTGCTCTATCTTTCTTCCGATAAATTCAATTAATAGCACTAGGCAATAGTAGTAGACTCCGGCAATGCACAATGGCGTGAAGTACACAAATCGTTCAGCTGCCAGAAGCTGGGACTTTCTCATTATATCCTGACAACCAATCATTGATATGATGGCCGTTTCCTTCAGCAGCGCGATTACTTCGCCTATCATAGCTGGCAAAATATTTCGCACCACCTGCGGGAGTATGATGTCCTTCCACATGTGCGAGACAGGTATTCCAAGCGTTTGCGCTGCTTCGAATTGTCCCTTGGGAACGCTTTCTATACCAGCCCGGAGGATTTCCGCCACATAGGCAGAACTATTCAGACCAAAAGAAATAATTCCGGCGGCAACAGCAGTGAGTTTGAGTCCAAAAATTCCTGGAACCGCAAAATAAATGAGCCCCAACTGTAGGACTAGCGGAGTTCCTCTGACTACTGATATTATCCCATTTATCAAAGACCGACAGATGCCACGATACCTAAGGATCGACATCAGCAATCCAATGACGACACTAATACATATAGCACCGGCAAGTAACTGCAAAGTAACAAGAACGCCGCTTCCAACGTAGAGGATATCAGCCCATATATTTTCCAAATTTCACCTTTTCTACAGCTGATACTTAGCCTTTAACTTTGCCAACCAGCCATTTTTTTCCAACTTGCTAATGGCTGCATTTGCGCCGTCCTTTAGAGGAGAGTTCTTCTTAAACGCAATTGCGTATCCTTCTGCGTCTGTCTGCTCAATTACGCTATAACCAAGGCCTGGATTTTTGGCACAGAAGCCCTTGGCCTGCACAGTATCCATCACTACGCAATCTATCTGATCCGCTTTCAGCGCTTCTATCATGTCAGGATACTTGTCCATTGTTATCAAGTTAGCATCAGTAGCGTGCTTTTTTACCCAGAACTCCATCGTTGTTCCCAACTGACATGCTACTTTTACATCCTTAGATAATGCAGTGGCAGTCTTATAGGGCTCATTTATGTTATACACGATAGCAAGACTCTCTGTGTAGTAGCATCTCGATAGATCGTAATTTTTTCTGCGCTCCGGAGTGGATGTAACGGTCGAAATAACAGCCTGTATCGAGTCCACATTAAGAGCGACCAACGCGGCATTGAACCCCATGTCTTCAAATTCTGCTTTCTTCCCCATCTCTTGCGCCACTATACGCCCAAGTTCTACGTCAAATCCTTTGAGTTCCCCGTTTTCGTAGTACTCAAATGGTGGATAATCCGCTGATAATCCAAACTTTATTATATCACTGGACTTTTTATCCTCACATCCCAACAGAAAAAGCATTATGCCGGACAATATAGTGCATATTTTTCTATTCATGCAAACTCCTATTCACTGTTATAGTTTTTTACTTCCACATTCTCTCATTTACTCAAAGATTATGCAACCGTCAGCGACACGCAGGCACACACCTAACGTTTCAAATCTCTATAAAAGCTCTCATGGCTACCAAGATCAAATATAATAATCATATCAGATCAGTATTCCAACACATTCTTTCTAAATTCTTCTGCGAGAGCGTAATCTATTTTGTGTAAAGGCTTGGAACCATCATCCGTCTAAGCTGCCGTTTTGTTCAACCTAAGGACTCGCGCAAGAATAATTTAAACTTTTGATATAGGTGCAATGATGTAATTCCATTCGCCGTGAAATCCGATTTCAGTACTGTTAATAGCCTTGAATTCATCGTTACCTAAGCCGGGAAGGTCGCCCCTCCCGACTCGGCTCCAGAACGGTGCATGAGCCTTTCAACTCACACCGCTCCTCAGTAATATGGCATTTGTCATATGCACCTCATTGCCAAATCATGTATC
>BNWK01000155.1 GCA_025998775.1 Alphaproteobacteria bacterium
TCTCCAGATTTAAATCCAATAGAACATTCTTGGAGCCATATGAAGCAAAAAATTCGCTCTTCCACTCAAACTTTCGCCTCATTGTTTGATGCTATGCAATATGCCTTTTCATAACGAATCGCGTATACACCGTGTTCGACGCTATACATTGCAAAAAACTCTCCAAAATCAGATGCCTGCGGCGTTACACCTTCCGATTGGAAACCCCAAGCAAGACTATATTTAAGTCGCGCAGCCAGCGTGACGCTGGACCCGGTGATTGCATCACGCGCGTTAATTTAGGCCAGTGCGACACGCACCGAAGCATTAATGCATGTGCTGCAAGCACTAAAATACACACCGATTTTTACGGAAATATCAATCGGAATCGTGAAATTTCCTTCGTTAACGTCGCGGATGGAGCCGTTCCAATAAACCTGCCCAGCCTCGACTGTTACAGCTTCCGTTTGATTATCGACGACGCATGTGCAACCTCTGATTACATCGCCGTCTTTAAAAAGTGCGTGCCGCACACGCAAAAAATGGCTTTGCTACTAGTTGCATGGTATGCGAGATGTGGTTGCAATCTCGAAGCCACCTCAGCATGTGGAAGCGCCAGTGGTGCTGCCGCGATTGACCGCGTCTATTGGAGCATCGTCAAGATTTGCAAAATCCAACCTATATGTATCTATATTTTTTGCAGCATTAAGTGGTTGCACCACATGCGTTTTCTGAGTAGCGCGCGTGCGGTACGCACTTTCCGGCGAAGCGCTGGACATCAACGTGATTTTTGCTTTCACATTCACAGTGATCATATTGCTGGCCACAACTTCTACGGTATCCGTCAGCATTCGAATATCTTCGCGCATCATGTCTGTCGTAAATTTCCCAAATCATGAGCTCGGATGGAAACAACGTCTGCTAGAATTTTCGCCTGCAAGTTTGCAGTGCTGGCTTTAACAACACGAATTCTATCGTTGATGATTTTCAGCTTCACCAATTTTTCTTTGGCAATTTGCCGAGCGCAGTTGCTTTTTATCCAAGCTGCCGTTTTGTTCAACGCACGCATCGATGCAATCACAACTTGCTCCGGCAGCGCATTTATGCTTTGCGTGATTTTTACGATTGATTCAGCAGCACTAATTGAATATTCGCCCATGATTATTTCTCCAACAATACAGCCTGAAACTTGAGGATAAAATTCGATGCATCTAACAAAGGCTCTTCGTGAATCTTGTATTTTTTTGTGCCGACAAAAATTATGTCTCCAATCTTCGGTTTTACATCGGAAGCTTTCACAGCAAATTCGGCAACCTGTCCTATGACTCGTGGGCTGCCGACTTCATAAACGCCTTCCGGTTCTTTGACCAACGCAACAATTGAAAATGAAGAAGAAGCATTCGCCGATTTAAAAATTACGTCAACCCCAAGATGCTCAAAGGCATCATCAAGCGCTCTTGTAATTGCTTCTTTCATCATAATTGCCACCTCATGCCGCGGTGAGTTTGACTAGAATTCCTGGACGCAGACACAGAGGAAGCGGATTACTTTGCGTGTGCAAGTCAGTTCCGCGATCAAATTTTCGTGGGCATTGCTTTGCATAAAGAGGCAACCCCAGCGTGTTCACAGTCTCGTTGAAATCCGCCGGAGCAAAATACGTAACAAAACTTTCGGTTGTGAGTAGATCGCCCAAGTTTTTGTTTTCTTCGATAGCCATTTTCTTATCTCCATAGCCTAGCTTTTGCAGCAGAAATCACTGGATTTTCAGCTGTTTTTTCCTGATGGTACACAGTACTCATAATCTCATTTTGAGTACTCACAGATGCCAGCAATTTTTCTTTCACCTGATCAGGCGTTAATTGCTGTTCGATGAACTCAGCCATCTTATTTTCGGCGTGAGCCAATTTGCAGAGCTTGGAAATTTCCAAAACTTCCGCTTTGTATACTTCAATGTCTTCTGTCATGTTTTTTCCTCCTCTATTGAAAACATTATTATGTCCAGCTTTAAGCTGGCGAACGTCACAAACCTCATCTGCCAAACCAAGCGAAAGCGAATTCGTGCCAAAATATGTTGCCGCTTGAGTAGCTTTGACATGAGCCGATGAGACGTTTCTATTTCTTGCGACCATCGCAACAAAGTGCGTGCCGCACTGGCATAAAATAAACGCGTGTGATGCAATCACCGGATCCAACGTCACGTTGGTCGCTCAAATCGCCTGTAAGTTGTTCATAGGTAATTCCAAAACCAACAGAAATAGCGCGAAGCTGTTGTTTTCTAAAGACTTCGTAGGTTCCACCGACATCGGCTGGACCAACGTCACGCTGGAACCGTTTTCTGGAGCTTCTGAAACGTATGCGAGATATGTGGTTGCAATTTTGTAATGCTTGATCTTTCGATGAGTCCAGATGCTCAGATTCCAGCACCTGCAATTTCAATGGAACAGTTGCATTTTTCTTATCGATTTTTAGACGAACAAAACACTCACCACATTCAATAACACTTCGCAAAACCAACGATTGAAAGCCATAAAAGTCCACACCCCCTGCACTGTCTGCTTCATCGGTCCAACTCAACCATAAATCCTGGATTCTCCGTCGAAAATCTTGATCTTTCGCTTTGGATTGCGGCTTGATTCCGGTGCCAATGCAGTTTGAGACAATGGAATCAATGGCATTTGCTGCATATGGATTTTTACGAACAATATCGTGTGACCGAGTCCTTAGCGTGCTCAAACTCGAAGCCAAAAGTGCATTGATGGACGAACTCGATGGATACCAATTTCCAAGGCGTTTTCCATGTCCGGCTGTGCGTCCAGGGAAGGCTGGAATGTTCAGCGAAAAGAAGGTTTTCGCCGAGACAAGAGTCGGAGTCTCGTAGCTTGGGCAGCAGTATTGAGAGAAATCGAGATATTGAAGCCTGCCGACGAGCCACCGAAAGGGTGGCAGCGAAGTACTAGGTTGCAATG
>BNWK01000156.1 GCA_025998775.1 Alphaproteobacteria bacterium
CACAGGCGCAGGCACAGGCGCAGGCACAGGCGCAAGCACAGTCGCAGGCACAGGCACAGGCACAGGCGCAGGCGCAGGCACAGGCGCAGGCACAGGCGCAGGCACAGGTGCAGGCACAGGCGCAGGCACAGGCACAGGCACAGGCACAGGCACAGGCACAGGCACAGGCACAGGCCAGGAGCCAAATCACGCTCAATGTCGTGAATAAGCGGAGTTGCAGAGAGGTTTCGGATTATATCAGACGAAGCATTGTTATACTTCTCCTCCTCCTCTGCTGCCATCTCCACAGGAACAAATCCTCCCTCTGCTAGGAGTACATTGTGATCCTTCCCCTTTTTTCCCACCCAACAGTCAGTGGCTCAGGATAGTGTGATTCGGGGAGATGGGCAGGGACAGGGGAGACGACAAGGCACTGTTGCGCCTTCGTTGCAGCAGTAGACATTAGCACGGTTTCTGCCCTTATCCCCTCCTTCCTCCTCATCTTCTGCCCATCCATCAGGGCGAAGGCTGACGAGTGAGGAAGAGAAATCTCAATTGGAAGCAGAAACATCCTCCTCTCTTCTTCCTCATGTTCGTCCATTCATTGCCGTCCGCCGCGTTGGACGGGAGTATCATGCGGCATGGAAGGGATTGCGAAGAAGCGCACAGTCCTGTGGGAGGCAAAGTTTTACTATGCTAAAAGTTTTACTAAGAAATTTGAATCGATGTATGAAAAAGATTTGAATGCCAATTTTCAGTGGCTCAATTCAAAAGATACCTCAGAGTTTTCTCACAGTCCTTTTTTGAAAAAGGGTGACAATGATCTTCTTCTTGAAATATTGAAGAACCACAGTTCAGATCTAACTTCTTCTGTTCCCCAGTCATCTGGTTCATTAAATTTGTATCAACGTTTGGTGGGCAATTTGAAAAAAAAATCTTCACCATCGAAAACATCTTCGACCAACACACCTCCTTCACCCTCTGCATCTCATTATTTGCAGTCTCTTCTTTCTTCACCCTCTTCTTCACGCACTTCACATCGTTCATATTCTTCACCATCTCGTACCGCTACTTCTCCATCTCATTCAAACCCCAAACAACAAAGGCAATTAACACCTTCCTCCTCGCAATCGACGCCCACTTATACTCATGTAAACTTTTCTCTTCCATCAACACCGGGCATTAAATCCAGCATAACATCAAAAACGAACAATAACAACACAATCCCAAATGAAAACTCAGATCTAAACACAAGCTCATCCACTAATCGAAACTCCAACACAAACTCTGATCATAATTATCCAGTAGCAAATGACAAATCCGATTCAAACACGACAGATGGTGCTTTGCATGGTTTTGGATTCCCTAATACGAGTAGCTCAGAACAGCACTCTGAGTGGCGCGAGGAAATGGATCGTATAAAGGAGAACAACAAGTTTCTTTTTTATATTTGTTTATCTGTTCGGTGTGTCTTTTATGTTTGACAGAAGAATCAAAGATAAAATGGATCGCATTTTAAGTGGTACTCTTGCAAACACTTCATCTAACACTACAACTATCACCCCTTCTTCCTCTTCCTCTTCTGCCATTGCATCCACAACTTCCACGTCCATCACTGCATCCACTCATCGTACTAACACTGTTGTAAGGAGGCCGTTGACAACATCAGCAATACGTACTTCTTCTTCTAAAGCTTCTTCTTCTTCTAACATTGCTCGGTCTACTTCTGCTGTGACTGTTTCTTCTGCCTCTACAACGCCCCGCATGTCAGCAGCATCTCCGTCACGCCCATCGGTTGTGAGGTCTCGTCCTTCTACATCCTCAACCCCTCTATCCGCATCCACGCCTTCAAAAACCAAGACTGCTGCTGCTGTATCTTCCTCCTCCTTTCCTTCTTCTTCCTCTTCTTCTTCTTCCATTTCAACACCTGCATCCTCCTCCGCCTCTGCTCCTGCTCTCTCCGCCTTTCCCTCTTTCCGTATTATCCCCACCATCACTTCTTCCTCTCCCACTCACATTATCACTCCCTCTGTCTCTCTCACTCCCACTCTCACTCACTTTCCCTAAAATAACAAACCATGAATTTCATAGTACCGTTCCAAATCCTCACTTTTCCCCCTCCCTTTTTCCCTGTCAGTCTCTCCGCCATCATTCTTTCCCACACCCTCACCCACGCCCACACCTATGCCTGTGCCTTCGCCTGCGCCAATGCGTGAGTTTACGCTTTTTTTTTTTGAGAGTAAGGGGGAATGATATGGAGAGTGTGAAGACGGAGAGCGTGTGGATGTGTGTTGGGCAGAGGACATTCCGAACGTAGTCAGTCTCTTGACAGACGCCGCAGATGATGGATAGGCTGCGGGAGAAGCAGAGGAGGCCGAGGTAGAGCGAGAGAAAGAGGGAGAAGGAGAGGCAGAGACTGACCGGACAGGATTCGGCGAAGGTGTTTCGATGTTGAAACGGATCTTCTTCACCCTTCCTTTTTCTCCCGCTGGCACCCTCCCATCACCACTGTCTTTTCTTCCACTGCCATCCATATCGATACTCCCCACACTCCCAGCACCGCCCCTGCTCCTGCTCCTGCTCTCACTTCTACTCCTGCTCTCACTTCTACTTTTTCGAAAACTCAAACTCTCTCTCTTCCTTTTTCTCTCATCTTCTTTCTCCTTCTCTGTTTCCCTCTCTCTCTGTCTTTCTTCCTTTTCCGCCGCCTTTTTCCGCTTCCAACGAAGCAATCGCTCCTCCATCGGTTCATCAGACCCCTCTCCTTCTACTTCATCCTCACCATCTCCTTCCTCCCACGCACTTCCACTTCCTCTCCCTCCTCTTCCTTTTCCTCCACCACCCTTGCCACTCTTGCGACTGAGACTACTCCCACTTCCCCTCGCACTCCCACTCCCATCACCACTACCTCCCTTACCCCCCCTGCTATCACTGTTCCCACTGCCAC
>BNWK01000157.1 GCA_025998775.1 Alphaproteobacteria bacterium
CCTCTTTATCATAATTAACTCGAGATTAACTTCTTTGCGTGGCTTTTTCACTACTTCTTTTGCCCAAATCACCAAAAATGCTCTCTTTTTAGGTCGCTACTTGATGCACTTCAGTGTTGAATGGGCCTATATAAAAGATAAGGATGGCGTTTACTTAGCAGCGAATATTAATGCAGCTTTGTTAGCTGGCGTCGATTCAGTGGACGAGCTTATAGGGAAAACAGATCACGATTTGTTTCCAAAAGAACAGGCAGATAAATTTAGGGAAAATGACATAAACGTAATAGAAAATCGTATCGAGTATTCTATTGAGGAAGTTTCACTATTACAAAGTGGTGATAAGTTGGTGCAATTATCAACTAAAAAGCCGCTAATAGATAAAAATGGAGAAGTCATTAATGTATTGGGTATAACTGTTGATATTACAGATCGCCAAAGAGCAAAAGAATTACAATTCCAAAATAAAATACAGGAAACAAAAATAGAGCATCAAAAAGATTTTCGAATTTTTACAGCACAGGTATTGCATGACGTAATCTCTCCACTATCAAGCCTAGAGTCTATTATAAAATCTCGTGATATTCCAGAAGAGCATCATGTAGCGCTAAAAAATGTGGCAACAAGCATAAGAAATATAGTCAGCGCACTATCAACAAAATACAGAGAATACGAACGAGAATCAAACGTTACTCAAGAAGGACTTATTCTTGTTGCGCTTGCGCTAGAAGATGTTGTAAGAAGTAAGAAATATCAGTATAAAGATTCAGAAGTCAAATTTAATTGCTCCTTTGATCCAGCACATAAGTTTACATTTATCAAATGTGATCAGTCGAGTTTCGAACGTATGGTATCTAATTTGATAAATAACTCGGTAGAAGCTTTGAAGGCCAAACAAGGAAATGTAGATATACTTTTCTGCATCGAAAATAAATATGCAAAAATTATCATTGAAGATAATGGAGTCGGAATGCCAAAGGCCGTGATCGATAAAATTAAACAGCATTCACTACATATTGATAGCACAAAGCACGCGGAAGAAGGCATTGGACTTAGCCAAGTCCTAACTGCTGTTGATTTTTATAATGGAATTATAGAAATTGAATCCAAGAAAAATGTTGGCACCACTTTTTCGATTAAGTTTCCGATTGTAGATTGTCCACAGTGGATAGCCAAGCGGTTGACATTCAAAAAAGGAGATACTGTCGTTATTTTGGACGATGATCCATCCGTTTTTAGTACATTTGAAAATCTTCTGAAGGATTATTCTGAAAATTTGAAACTGAAATTCTTCAGCAAAAGCGGAGATGCATTGAATTTTATAGAATCGTTTCGGGAAAAAGAAAAGCTTTTCTTTCTTAGCGATTACGAATTAAGAGGCGGCGATTTCAATGGACTTACTGTAATTCTGCAAAGCGGAGCAAAAAAAGAGCGCTCGATCATTGTAACAAGCATCCATGGCGACAGAACCATACATGAAATGGCTGAACGATCCAATGTAAAGGTATTGCCAAAACAATTCCTATTAGATACGCAGATTACGATAGAATAGAACTTTCATATCGTATGAGTGCGTTTATGGAATGTTTACAACAACGTGATCGCTGATTTTATAGGCTACATTTGCAGTCGCAATAATTTCATGGTAGGATTTTTTGGTTGATTTTGGAGAATAAAAAAATGAACAAACAGGGGCTTGTGAAGGCTGTTGCCGAAAAAACAGAGTTTAGTCAAGAAAATGCTGAGAAGTTTTTGAATGGTTTCGTCAAAGTTATAGCAAAAGTCTTGCGCAAGGTGACGACGTAAGCCTCGTTGGTTTTGGCTCATTTTCGAGAGTAGAGCGGAGTGCCAGAACGGGACACGATTTTAAAACTGGCAAAAGCACTGCTGTTCCAGCCTATAAGACTGTAAAGTTTAAGCCAGGAAAAAATCTAAAAGAAGCTGTTGTTTGAGGCTTTTACAGAGGTAAACGCTTAAGAAAAATACATGATGATTTATGTCCCAGTTCGTGGCAAATGCCTGCTCATGATAATGAAGAGCTGATTTTGCAGTTGTTTTTTGTACTGGCATGCAATTATTTCAAGCGCTCCTTCAGCCAAGTATTTCTTTTCATGGTTTTGTCGTTGTTCACGGAAATGAACATGGCTTTTTTGCTACCGACGATTACGACAAGTTTTTTGCCTCGCGTAATTCCCGTATATATGAGATTTCGCTGAAGCATCATATAGTGCGACATGACCAACGGTATCACAACCACAGGATATTCCGAACCCTGGGATTTGTGAATCGAAACCGCATAGGCCAAAACGAGTTCGTCTAATTCAGAATATCCGTAGCTGATGTCATTGCCATCGATATTCACAAAAATTTGCTGATTTTCAGCATCTATATCAGAAATGAATCCGATGTCTCCGTTGAAAACATTCTTGTCGTAGTTGTTTCTGATTTGCATAACCTTATCTCCGACTCGATAGCGACGACCTCCGCGAGTTATCTCGAAACCGTTGGGATTCAGAGCTTCCTGCAGAGACTCGTTCATTTTAGATGTCCCAACAATACCGCGATTCATTGGAGTCAGCACCTGAATGTCGTTTATCGAATTGTATCCGAATTTTTTCGGGATTCTCGTTTTTACAAGACTAATGATTTTTTCCAAAACTTTCTCTTGATCGTCCTCGCTATTGAAGAAAAAATCCGAACTCTCGCTGTTGTTAATTTCCGGATATTTTCCGTTCACTATTCTATGAGAATTCATGATAATTTCGGATTGCTGAGCCTGTCGGAAAATTTCATTCAACTCGATGACAGTAAATGCTTTTGAATGGATAATATCGCCGAGAACATTTCCCGCTCCCACCGACGGCAGCTGGTTGATATCTCCGACAAGAATCAACGTTGCAT
>BNWK01000158.1 GCA_025998775.1 Alphaproteobacteria bacterium
GAGAAATATTGCAGCGCATGAAAGAAACGCTCATATCTCTGGATCAAGAATTTTCTGCATATCTTGAAAGCGATCCGGTCATAAAGTTGATGGAAGTTGCTGCGTATCGTGAGTTGTTATTGAGAAGTCGAATCAATCAAGCGGCCAAGGCAAATTTGCTGGCTTTTGCAACTGGTTCAGACCTTGATAATCTTGCTGCGTTTTATGGAGTCGAGCGAAAAGAAAATGAGTCTGACGAGGATCTGCGAAATCGCACACAACTAAAAATTGTAGGATGGTCATCGTCCGGCAGCAAAGAAGCATACGAGTATCATGCAATAAATTCCGACCAGCGAGTAAAAGAAGCCAAGGCCGACTCTCCACAACCTGGACTTGTGCGCATTTTGATTCTGTCGAAGGAAAACGGCGGCGCTGTCTCGATCGACCTTCTGGAAAAAGTTACGGCATACATGATGCGCGAAGACATTCGAATGCTGACAGATACCGTCGAAGTTGTGGCCAGCAATATGATCGATGTGAATGTGAAAGCAAAAATCACGTTGATGTCCAGCGCTTCGCCGGATATTTTGGATACCATAAAAGCATCGTTTGTCGCTAATTTTAGCAAAACCGCTGGGCTCGGAGTTAGCATTTCGCAGGCTTGGATTATATCGAATTTGTTTTTGAATGGTGTAAAAGATGTCGAATTGATAACGCCTACTGACGATATTCTTGTTACAGAAATCGAGTGTGCTCGCCTTGGAGTTGTGGAGCTAATTAGATGAGTTTGTTACCTCCAAATTCTACAAAATCCGAAAGAAACATTGCTCAAGCCATTGATTACAAAGGAAATGCTGATGCTTTGGCCGGTTTTAAATTTAATGCAATCGGCGCTGGCGATGTTCTAGATTGGGAATACTCGCTGGCGCAGATAAATATCGATGATTTTCAAGAACGTGTATTAAAAGGACTGGAATTTCACCGAATTCGCGGCACGCCCAAGTCATTGAGAAGCGCATTATCATGGTATGGATTTACGGACGTTTTCATCGAGGAAGAATCGCCTGGAGCGCATTTTGCGGAATTTCAAATTGGTCTGAATGAAGTCCCAAATGGTTTTGGCGTTGACGCAATCGTCTCAGTTGCAGAGCTTGCGGCTCCTCTGCGTTCACAGTTGAGACGCATATATAATTCTCTATACGATGTGCGTCGATTCGTGTTGGACGGATCGAAATTCGGAGATTTTTTGTCTGATGACTCTGGAGTTCGTTTATGTGATGATGGACCGAAGCTATCTTTCGGCCGGCAAAATTTTGATATTGCGCAACTGCCTGAGGTTGTGCTTGAGCAACACAACCTCCGAGAGCATTTTAATGCTGCAAAAAATATAGATACATACAGATTGGATTTTGCAAATCTTGACGATGCTCCAATAGACGCTGTCAATCGCGGCAGTGTTTTGGTTCATGTGAGATATGCTTGGAACACCGATTCATTTGAAATTTTTCCTGGAGAATTGCTGCGACCGAATATTTGTGCAAAAGCGTTGGTTGTGCTTTCGGAATCTGTTTTCGGAAATACCAACTCGTGTCTATCTGGAGGCTACGAAAAATTTATTGAAGAGCCGTTTGTCCTTTCGTTCAATTTGCTTTCGGAAAATAAAAATACCATAGAAAAAGTGTTGGTCGAAGAGAGATTTTTCCGAGAAAAATTGTCTTTGCTTTCAATCGCTTGCGACGATTTTGTTCTGACATCAGTTCGCAATAGAAATTACATGGTCGTGTTTGATGATTATGATACAAATGTCGATGGCGTATTTCATCGAGATCACACCGAGACGATCGCATATCCAGGAGCTAATATTTGGCATGATCATCGCCATTTTTGTGTGCCTTGGGATGCGCAAAATAATTACGTCAAAATATCCAGCAACTAATCAACAGCTTTAGACTTTTTTCTCTCAACACTGAATAAAGAATATAGAGACCGTAAATTGGGATTTTCGAATGGCGATATTAACACAATCAGGACGAGCGGCAATTGCACAGAGCGTGAAAGATCAGGTGATTCACATAGCCTGGGGGCAAGGTGACGCAGATTCGGATGATTCAATTGGTTCCGAAGATCCAATGCAAACAACTCTAAAGAGTGAAGTTGGACGGCGCATTGTCGATGGAGTTGTATTTTGTGTTGGTGACGACGATGGCGAGTTGGTAACTCCGACTGGACGATTTTCTGCCAGCGAAGAGCCAACAAATAACCTTTACATTGAAACAACATATGATTTTGAAGATGCCAGTGATCATACGATTCGCGAACTTGGGTTGTTTGTGGGAACGAAAACAGATCCAGACCTTCCCGTAGGCCAGAAATATTTTCTTCCGGCTGACATTGTCGATCCAGGAATTTTGCTGTTACTTGAGCACTCGGTGCCGCTGATTCGCACTCCGGCAACGCGTGAAAAATTTTGTTTTGTCGTTACGTTTTGAGTGGAGATATTATGGCATTAAAGGATTTTTTCAATAGATTTGATTCCAGTAAAAAATACACGATGTTATTATTTTTGGCTGGTAAAGGTTTGCAATCTGCGGAGCTGAACGAAATTCAGGAGTGCGCAAGGCAAGCTTTAAAAGACATAGGCAACGCGATTTTTAAAGACGGCGATGTAATCAGAGGTTGCACATGCGTCGTCGATAATCAAACTGGGGCTGTAACAGTTGAGGCTGGCCAGGTTTACTTAAATGGTTCCATTCGCGACGTTAACGAAGGGAATTTTACAATCCCAGTTGACGTTTCCGTAAAAATCGGTGTGTATTTTAAAGAAAAAATCGTCACAGAATTGGAGGATCCAGAACTTCGAGATCCCGCTGTTGGTACACGAAATTATCAGGAAACTGGAGCTGCGCGACTTCAATATAG
>BNWK01000159.1 GCA_025998775.1 Alphaproteobacteria bacterium
AGTGGTTTCAATACTCTCCATTTGTATAGTGATAAAAAAAATTAGTGAATGAATTATTTGAAACGTTATATCTAAATTTTGAGAAACTTGAAACGCTGTTCAATTTTTTTATTTCCTACTAAATATGGAATCATCAAAGAAGTCAAAGGTTATAGTAAGACGCAAGGGTGAAATTCTCGAAAACCTCGGTGAGTCAAAGAAGGTGAACTGTCTTAGGGAAGAAATTTTAGACATCGAATTATACGTGGCTAATGATAAACTGTACAAGCCTTTGAAGAATGGAAAATTTAGAGAGCTTGTCAAGCAAGACTCCAGACCTGAATACAATCACTATTTTCTCAGGGATAAAGACAAGAAAAAATTAACCCTAAATGCTCATAAATTAGATCTGCTGATGTGGACAGAACCGAAAATAGAGTTGAAGAGTGAAGAAGAGACAATTAAAGATACGGTTGAAGAAACTTCAGAATAGGGACAAAATATTTTTTTTTACCACCATACAAATGGGAAATCTTTGCTGCATGAAGTTTATGTATTGCTGCTGTGATTGCTGCGAGGCTTTGGATGATGGTGCTGGTGGCTACGACTGTACCAGCGATTGCAAGTACTGTAAGTCATGGTATTATGAACAGAGAATTAGAGAGTTGGAAGAAATAAAAAAAGAAGAAATACGACTTGCGACGCTCAAAGAAGAGGTGAAGCGAAACGGTTTTTTGGTATGAAAATTTTTATTCTAACTAAAACATGTCACTGAGTTCATTAGCACCAAGTCTTGAATTAAAACTTCAGAAACATAAGTCAACAAATCTTGATAATACAAGCACGAACACAAACTCTATTGTAGTCAATAATTTCATGGACGGGCGATACTCACCAATGCCTCGCTCACCAACCAACCAAAGGGAGCCCACCAGTCCCATTAAAGTTCCGTCGAGACCACCAACGCCAGTGAATAGAGAACTCGAATCGCAGGAAGTATTAACATCGCCGTCAACGTCGATCATTGAGAAATTCAAAGACCTGCTAATTGAGTACCAAACTGAATTGTTGCTTAATGACTACGAATTAATATGTAATATAGCGGATCGAGGAAAAAATATCATCATGAGGGAACGGCACTTAATTAACATAATAAAATGCTTAGAACCGGAGGTAACCGATGTAGAGATCGACAAAGACGTTGTGCAAACATCCTGCTATAAATGCTCATTCAAGAATCCTTTGTACTACAAAATTACTGGAATTATACTGAATAAAACAAGGGATTTCACCACTTCAAACTATAAAGTTATTCTGCAAAAACAGTATAATATCAGTCTCGATTACTGTATCTAACGTTAAGGTTTGAGAATCTTTACTGTCGTTTCGTCTGGTAGGTAGTCAAAAATTAATCCTTCTCGTGTCGACAGTCCTCGGTAAATCTGACCAAGATTATTATTATCCACCGATGATGAGTTCAATTGTCGGAGCAAAATATTAAGCATTTGTGAATCATTGAATCCACCGAATAAAATGCAGGTATCCAGATTTCTTTTTACTTGCGGCGGTAGTCCAAACCCATCTTGCATACATAGAAAATAGGTTATTTTGGGTTGCCTGTTCCGGTGAAGTAAATCCAACAACGATTTATTTTTTGTCGATTTAAATATATTGATGGCATCGTCGTATAGCACTACTGTTCCAGGAGTTGATTCGCCAAAATGAGTAACATCGACGGCACGCAGTAGATCTTTTTTACATCGATCTGTTATCCTATTCTCAAGTCCTTTCTCTAATGTTTCTTGGTATGCCATTTTTGCGTCCACTAAATCTTTCAAGAATGTTTGCATATCAGCGTATGAAACCACTCTCGTCTTCAGTTTTATCAGTGGAAGAAGTTCTTTTACGGTTGAATCATTGGTCTTGTCAGTACAGTAAATGAAGCTGTTATAGCCCCCTTTGTTGGGCAACTGCGATAATTTAATCAATTCACGAAGCACATTAAACGTTTTTCCACTACCGCGTCTTCCTATGTATAAATTAATACTATTTCTTCTGAAATGAAGCTCAGGATCAATTATAGATTGAAGCTGTTCCGCTTTATCAATACCTCCTATTCGCTGGTGAATTTTGCTATTCACATAATCTGTCAGCATTAATGATTTTGTTTGTGTTAAACTATTTTTTTATCTCAAGGGAAAGATATGTCGCAGAAATAACAATTAGCAGCAATAGAAGCACAAGCAGGGGTTGATGCAACCAGGGCATTGTTGGGTGGCGGAGCTGGAGCTTATCCTAACCGAGCTGCTTTACTTGGTCCTGGTGATCTTAGTGCATTAAAAGGGCGAAAGACTACAAGTAAAATTGCGCAGAGTTCAGGTGTTTCAGAGGACAAGGTTCAGCAGATATTGATGGAGAATGAGAGGGGAATGCGTAACACTATGGACGAGATAGCCGCGTTTAAGAAAATAGCAGGTAAGTATAGCTTGGCGCATGATAATGAGCTAGGTTCAAAGTTAACAGCCAATTTGTGGCTCAGGAAGAAGAGGGAAGAGGCGAAGAAGATAAAGGATCCAATTCAGAGAGACAGAGCAGTGAGAAGATGGAATACATACCAGGTGGACTTTGAGGATCTGGACAATGATGTTGCGACTCCAGAGAATCTTCTTATTAGAAATCAAACCAATCCTAATGATATCTATGCGATTGATGGGTACAAACTGGGTACGAGAACCGAGAATTTAGTTAACAGGGGAGTCTACGATATGTTTCCAACCCGTGCGGAGCGACAAAAGTATGGTGAATTGTTGCCTGAATATAAACGATGGTTGAGAAAATATCTCCTACCTGAGCAAAGGGCAGCGCATCCATTCACAAGAGCTGAAGCATCAAATTTTGTTCGGA
>BNWK01000160.1 GCA_025998775.1 Alphaproteobacteria bacterium
AGTACTGCTGTTCACACAGTTGGCGTCAGCAGTAGCAGACGGTGATACAACATTGGGCGGAACACATGGCGACAGCTCATTAGGTGGAGTGGAGGAAGAGGAGTTAGGGGCAGCGGAAAAGGAGGAGGAGGGTGAACCAAAAGTCGACGAGGAAGGGAACGCACCTGACGAAGCGGAGGTGTTAAGCTCCTCTGGTTGTTTCTGTGGTTTTGGTTGTTTGATTGAGTGGGAAAAAGAGGAAGATGAAGACGATGAAGGAATAAAGGATGTGAACATGGAAACATTCGAGAGTGATACTTTTGCACCCACAGGCAAGGTGGGTTTTTTTTTATTTCGCACAACAAATGGGCAAGAGATGCAAGAAGAGGAGGGAAGAGAAGAGGAGGAAGACGAAGAGGGTGAGGACGAAGAGGAGGAAGACGAAGAGGAGGAAGAGGAGACAGGGGAAGAAGAAGGAGGCGTGGACTCGGATGAACAAGATGAGGAAGAAGAATGAGTACGCGAGAGTTTGGAGGCGGAAGACGAGTGAGAGGAAGAAAGAGTGGGTGATAGTGATGGCAAGGTAGGGTTGGGAGTAAATGCAGAACTGGCTAAAGCGTTGGTTTTGTGTGCTAATACCGAACGAGACTTGGGGCAGAAAACAGGAAATGTGAATTTTGACGGGTTGGACACATCAAGTTTGACAACAGAGTTCAGTAACTTTCCACCACTACCACTACCACTACCACTGGTTTTTTTGCTAAAGCAAGGAAGATCTTTTAGGGAGATACTTCGGCCTTTACTGCTGCCATCACTACTTTTACCAACAACATTATTCTCACCATTCAAATCCTGAAAATCATCATCCACCACAATCTTTACAGTCGAATTAGAAGAAGATGATAAAGTGACTATTGGTGAACTGTCAACTGTTGCTGTGGCGCCAGTAGCAAAACTGCATCCCGCACATAATTTGCTTTTTTTGGGAATGAAAGGGCAAGATGTAAGTGAAAGCATTGGATGAGTATGAGCAGAATGTTTGGTAGATGACGATGAAGATGACGGTTCTAAAGATGAAGAAGAATTCAAAGCAGGATTTGAGGGAGAAGGACGAGCTGGAACAGTAAAACAGGGAGGAAATGAGGGGAGGACAAGAGGAGGTGGAGGAGGAGGAAGTTCCAAACCTTAAGAAACGAAAAACAGGAAATAATAACACAAAAAAAAAAAATAATATAACCCAAATTTAATAGAGGGCAATTGAATGAAGATTGAGGTTGTGCTGATTTCGATGTGGATACAGAATCGATTGGTTTGAAACATGGAGGAAAACCAGAGGAGGGGGAAGTAGCAGAAGACAATTCTGGTGATGCAGTTGAAGATTTAGGGGATGGAGGAGAATTTGGATTTTTTGAAACTGCTGAGGGAAGAGTTTCCACATTTTCAACTTTTCCAGATTTGGATGGCACAAAACAAGGTGGATGAGTGCCTTGTAAAGATGATGAAAAAGGCAATGAGGAGTTTTCAGAAGAACCATTGATTTCATTTGTACAGTATGGATCGAACGAAAAATCTTTTGAAAACGAAAAAAATAATTTTGGTTCAGAATTCCCCATACTAGAATCTACATCTTCAGATTGAAGAATTGGGCAATTATTTTCAACTCCAAATTCACAAAAATTTAAAGTTGGAAACATGTCCGCGCTAATCGGTGACACAATTCCTGGTGGTAAATCAAATTCATTCTCAAGATTTATTTTTCCATCAATATTCTTCACAGAAATGAATTTGCTTTGATTTTCATGTGGACAAACAGCAATTGATTTGCAATCACAAACAAAATTTTTCTCACCCATAACAAATGCCTTGGCTCAGAGCAAATGTTCAAAGCAACCAATGTACAATTAGTGACAATAATATTAAGGTACTTTCTCCGTACTTAGTAAATTTATTTTGTTTTTTTTTTGGAATGGCAAGTTACCAACAGCACTTCTTATTGATGTCACCGGTCAGAGAGCGGGTCAGAAAGAGGGTTTGAAAGGGAAGAGGTTGGAAAGTTAAGAAAAACGTCTTTTTTAAAAGCTGATTTTAAGAGTTTATTTCGGTGTTTCTATCGCCACACAACAGTCCTTCCATGTCTGTCTCTCTCGCTCTCTCTCTGTCTGTCTCTCTCTCTCTCTCGATTCTTCTTTACATGCCTTTCTTTCTTAATCTATCTATTTGCAAATGATGTGTGTGGAATGAATGGTTCAAAACGAATGCTTAGAAAAATAAAATTCTATACGAATACGAACTAAGGCAAACAAAATTACTCAAATAAAAAAAAAACACGGAGTACTAAGCACAATTCAACTGCTCCTTCCTGGCTGTGTTAATATGTTCATCATAAGTCATTCCCTTTCATTTCTTTTTTCTCCATCCTTTTTCTTCAGATCATTTTTCTTTTTCCTTTTCTTTTTCATGTTCATTTTCTTTTTCTTTTTCTGTTTTCTCTTTCTCCACTTCACTTCCATTCCCTTCTTCTTTCCTTTCTTCATTAATTATTTCATTCGCTCCCTTCTCCTCCTCCTTTTCCTTCTTTTCTTTTTCCTCCTCATTTTCCTTCTCCTCCTTTCCTATCATTCCCTTCTCTCCCTCCTTTTCTTTCTCCCCTTCCTTTCCTGTCTCCTCTTTCTCCTTCTCCTTCTCCTTCTCCTTCTCCTCTTTCTCCCTCTGTTTCTCTTCCTCCACCCGCTCAAACAGGTTCCGGTACCGCTTCCGGTCGATGATGTCCTTCCTCTTCTGCTCTTCGCGCCGTGCAGCCTCCGCCTTCACAAGTTCCTCATACTCCCGCAGCACCGCACTGTCCGTCTATGGACAAGAGGACAGAGAAAAAGAAGAGAAGAAGAGAGTAGAGTCTATGGAC
>BNWK01000161.1 GCA_025998775.1 Alphaproteobacteria bacterium
TGATGCATTTTATCGCCGTGCGCGGCTCCTTAAATGGCTCAATCCACTTCGGTAAACTCATATTTTTGACACTCCATATGCATGCTAATTAACCTGCATATAATATAACATAATCTAATGATAAGCGTAAGAATTATTATGATTTTTTTTATTTTTTTCCAAAAACTGGGTAACTTCGAGCGGGGTTAGGGTTTAAATATAGGAGAAAAAATATGACAAAGACTGCTATGTGTATTTGTTTGTTGAGTATCGTGTGCTATTTGCCATCGCTGAATGCTATGGATAGCAAAGACAAGGAAAACGTCAGCCGAACCGCGGACCCTGCTAAGGAGCCTATTCAGATAGCAAGAGAAAAAGTTGACGTCCTCAGGTCACTCTTCGGACCTGAAAAAGGTCCTAAAGACCTAGACAACTTACTGCACCGCGACAATTTACAACGATTGCTTGACGCTGCCAGGGATGTGTTGACAGCTATGGATGCATACGCGGAAGATAACGGGTGTGACTTCAGCGAGAGTTGCTTGGAAGCTTGCACTACATACTTGGCGTCCGCTGTAATAACGCTGCGCGCGCAGATCGAAGGACGATCGACCTTGACCGCAGAAGAACAATTGAAACTGGACCAGGTGCTACATTGGTCCAGCAGGAAAGGGAACATAGAGCCGTGGAAACGGGCCACTTGCTCGAACTTGAGGGTCTCGCTCATATTAGCTCGCAGGTTCTTCGACGAAGAATTAGAATGCGCCGAATACCTAAAAAAAAGAAGTCTCAAACACGCAACTCTTTGACCGCTAGCTTGTAATTTTTACTGTGGAATAAAAATGAGCCGGTAACGCAGCTACTGGCTCCATTTTCTACGCAGGCCTTTATCGAAAATGGATTAATGCCTCCATCGACACAGATCTCTATTTCCGAAGGTAACTTTTTTCTCAAGGCAGATATTTTTTTCAGTTGGGAGCTTATGAATCCCTGTCCTGAACTGCCCGGATTTACAGTCATAACCAAAACAATATCAAGAATATCTGTACAATATGCAATTGTCTCGATGGAAGTCGCTGGATTTAGCGCAATGCCAGATTTTTTTCCTAGGTTTTTTATGCTTCCCAAAGTGCGATACAAATGCCGACATGTCTCCGGATGAACAATAATTGAATCGGCTCCAGAATCAGAAAAAGCCGCGATGTGCTTTTCCGGATTATCCACCATGAGATGCACGAAAAACGGAAGCGAAGTCAACTTTCGATGAGCAGCAATCACATGGGCGCCAAAAGTAATTGCATCAACATAACTGCCGTCCATTACATCCCAGTGTATGCCATCTGCTCCGGCCAATTCCACGTCCAGCATCTGTTGTCCCAGTCTAGCGGGATCTGCAGACAGCATCGAGGGATATACCAGCGTGACTACGTCCGCGCTACAACTACTACTCATGCTAAATCATGTCTATCGATGGAAAAATTCTTCGTAAACTCCAGCCATTCGCCTTTGCTAAGGCCACTGTCTTCCTGAGATATCTTCTCACCCTTGATGGCTCGATTAATAAGCTCCAGGCAATTTTTAGGTACAGAAACTGATTTCTGCCTGTAATTAATAAACGCATCATGTGTATAGGGCATCCATTTTTTTATTATGTCCATGATCACATCTGCGTAGCATCTTATTTCGTATTGAGCGTGGGAATCGGCTCTTAGTTTTAGAAAATGCATTAGATTGTGGAGATCAATCTTCCAATACATTTCCGTATAAACGCTCACAGGCAATATGGTACGCGCCAATTCCCTTGTGAGAGATAGATCGTTCAGCATATGGGAGTATTTTTCGTAGGATTCGCCATTGATGGACCGCATAATGTCCAGAATTTCTGCCGCTTTGGCCGCGTCCAGTGTATCCTCGGATTTTCCTTGTTTATTCGTTTCCGATTGTCTTGATATTTGGTCCGCTTCTGGCACATAGAACTCGTTACTCAACACCGAATACCGAGCGGAATATTCGTTTACGTTTGCAGTACGGTGTCTTATCCAATGACGCATGACGAATATAGGAAGTTTGACGTGCAATTTCAGCTCGCACATTTCGAACGGTGTCGTATGACCATGTCTCATCAGATAGTTTATGAGCCCCCTGTCTTCCTGCGTTTTTTTGGTTCCTACTCCGTAGGACACCCTCGCCGCCTGAACAACAGAGGAATCTGTTCCCATATAATCGATTACCCGAATAAATCCGTGATCCAAAACGGGAATCGGCTTATATAGAATTTTCTCCAACTCAGGACTAGACACTCGAACCGTCTCGCTCCGGCACTCGTTTCTTAGATTACTCACATCATTTGATAAATCTGTTTCACTCATTTTATATCCCAACTAAAGTATATAAATTATAACCAATGGTTAAGATTAACACAAACGTAACTGTAATTGCAGCACCATCGTGACGCTTGATCCTTTTTCTGCTTCGCTTTCTTCCCAAAGGTATGCGAGATTATACGCATTCAAGGTGAGAAGTCAGATTTTCTTTATTCAAAATAACCTGAATCACTAGGAAAAATCCCAAGTTAGGTGTATGGATTGCTTTTATTCCGAAACTTTTTTATGCGTATGTCTTGATAAAATTTATCATGGATCTGTTGTGAAGAAGATGCTTTTGGTACATTGTAAGAATGAAGAATAAAACGCCATTGATAAGCGATGATTTATTGAAACTAATTGTATGTCCACTGTCTGGAATCAGACTGGAGATTAGTGGTGATATGCTGGTAAATACTAAAGATTCGATTTGTTATCCGATAATCGATGGCATTCCAGTTGTGGATCCAAAGTGTGTGATTAAAATCGAGCAGCAAGAAGATTTAGTACACGGTCAAACGTATGATCGAGAGTT
>BNWK01000162.1 GCA_025998775.1 Alphaproteobacteria bacterium
AACTCCTCTGCTTTTTTGCCATCTGTAATGTCGATCGACACTCCTATAATTCCAATAATGTGATTGTTTTCATCATAAAGTGGAGATTTCTTTGTTAGCATTATTATTTCTCTGCCATCTGCAAGCGTCGGAGTTTCTATTACTTCTTCTGGAATACCAGTTTGCATGATTCTTTGATCTGTGTTTCGGAGGATATCCCCCATGTCCCCCCACGATAATTCATAGTCTGTCTTTCCAATTATGAGCGCTGGAGATTTCAGACCGACCATATCGGCCTCCATCTGATTACATCCCCGACTTTTACGGTATCTCCAACTTTGACTTTCATATCCTTTAGATGGGCATAAACAGTCATGAGCTTACTATCGTGACTTATGGCGATAATATTGCCGAAGTCCTCATCGTTTTTAGCAGAAATTACTTTTCCCGAGTCAGCTGCTTTTACGTTAGTACCAGCATTAGCTTTTATATATATGCCGTCATTTGGTATTTCATCATTTATATCACCAAATTCCGAAATGACTTTTCCTTTTACGGGCCATATCAGCTTTCCGTCCGATTCTGGAACTTCTTTCTCTGTTGGAGCGCCTGATGCATTTTCGACAATTTTAGGTTTTGATAGCGCATCCGCCTCCTGTTTCGGTGAGCTCGGAACAGCGGGCTTGCCGTTTATTATTCCATCAAACTCCTCGTCTAGACGATCTCTCTTTTTATCTTCTGCCTTCTCCGTCTTTTTGGTGTCGTCTGCATTCTCAGTATTTTCGTCATCTTCATACGAACGAATAACACTCTTATCTTCTGAATTGACGACTACAGCGCTATCTCCATCACCATCAGATTTAGGAAGCCTGAGTAATTGCCCTTTTCTTATCTTATATGGAGCTTTGATGCCGTTTATTTTCGCCAAATTCATTGGGTCAACATTATAACGATAGGCTATATCAAATAGAGTCTCATCTTCTCGCACTTTATGTAGTGAAGAGGAAACAGCATAATCGTCCGCATAGTCATCACTTATCTTTATTTCAACTGGAGACATATCAGATCGTTCACAGGCCGATAAGAGAAGAGCGACAAGCGCTCCCCAATAACCATATAAATATCTTCTAGCCATTTGATGCGAATAACTCCTCTAATTTTTCAATACAACCACAGAATTCATGCTTGCATTTCAACGCACTGATTGTGATATGTCTACCTCCAGATAGAATTTTAACATCGGACGCAGCATCGGCATTTTTGTCGCTGTGTATGGCATGCAACCAATAATACGCCTCATTAACTGGGTCCAATCGCTTGCTTATATCCCAAGTTATCTCAAGATCACCCTGACTTGCTACCCTTACTCCGGCAATATCGCCAACTGGGGCATCCGGAAAATTAACATTCATACACACTCGATCTGGCCATTTAAACGAAAGAAGTTTCTTTATGATATTTGGTAGGAAATAATCAGCTAAAGGGAATTTCTGAGATTCGCTGGATTTCTTACAATCCTGACTGACGGCAATGGCTCTTATGTTCTGGGATGATGCGGCAAAAGTTGCTCCTACGGTACCTGACAACCCAATGAAATCTGCGATATTAGCTCCGTGATTAATTCCCGATAGCACAAGATCTGGCTTTTTATCCTTTAATACTTCTCCAATAGCGACGAAAACGCAGTCAGCAGGCGTACCGGAAACCGAAAATTTTCTCGGGGAGATTTCATGGATGCGTATAGTAGAATCAAATGTTACGGAAAATCCCTTTCCGCTCTGTCCCACTTCCGGTGCAACCACCCAAACATCCGGCGTAATTGAGTTTGCAATGCGCTCAAGAGCCCTAATGCCATTGGCGTTTACACTATCATCGTTTGTTATCAAAATCCTCAAACCAGACAGGGATTGATTGGCTTTCATTTTTATACCTCAACAATTACAACATACACCACAAAGTTCATTAATTTAACCATGATACCATCAAATGATTGACAATCTCATAAGAAATCACAAAATCTTCCGCAAAAATACCGAAACAGTGTAACACATTTTTATGCGCTACGTAATGGGATTGTTATGATCTAGGATTCTGAACGTGATTTTTACTGCAGCAGTAGAGGGGTCTATGTAAAAAAGCTGTTTTGTTATGTTCCATGGCTAAAACCTCCTTGCGTGTCAAAAAGATTTTAGCAAGCGTGCAACTCTAATTAAGACTCTTGCGGTTCACACATCAAATCTAGTATTTGGTCATACAAAGGAATCCATTCGGTCTCCATCTCCATCTCGAAATGTTCCAAGATTAAGTCCAAGAGGTCCTTTGCTTTGCCTCGTTCGTTGGTTTTGTAAGCACATAACAACAATATAAGGCGATTTTTTACTCGGTCATCTCCTTCCTCACCTTTTTCCTCAATATAATCTGCATATGTGTTACGATAGTCAATAATGTTAAGATCTTCGAGCTTAAAACATTCCTTTCTGTTAAAGTATGGACGAATAAGTCTCATAGTTCCGCGTTGTACTTTTTCAGCAGTGCAGCAACGCCCCGTTTGGTATTCAAGTAGCTCACGGGGCCAGTGTAATGTCCGCCGAAATAAGGATCGTCGTCTTGTGTCGCATCTATTACATAACTCAATGGAGTTTTGCCATGTTTATCCTTTTGGTTTACTCTAGTATTTTCATTGGACAAGAGGAGTTTTGCGAGATCTACGGATCCGAATTCTGCCGCAATGTGCAACGCCGTCTGTTTCGTCGTGGCATCAATCGCATTCACGTCGACTTTTGCGTTATTCACCAGATGATTCACAGCCGTATAGTCTCCAGCGTTCATCATTGCTATATGCAAAGGGGGTTTGCCGGCAAGGTTTACCTGATTGGGGTTAATC